>DURG01000329.1 GCA_012837465.1 Propionibacterium sp.
CGTCGACCCCATCCAGCGCGGTGGTGGGCACGGCCAGCAGGAAGAGCGCCCAGCCCCGCCACGGCACCACGCCCAAGTAGGTGAGCAGCACCAGGACCGCGCAGCCGACGCCCAGCACGGCACGGATCAGCGTGATGCGATCGGCAGGCGTCAGGTGCAGCGCTCCGCTAGTCCAGGAGGTCACGGACCACCCCGTCGGCGAGGAGCCGCCCCGCCCGGGTGAGGCGGAGCCGCTCATGGTCACGGACGGCCAGGCCCTGCGCCACCACGGCGTCGACCCTCCCGAGTTCCGACGGGGTGAGCACACTGAGCGGCAGGCCTTCGGCCAGGCGCAGTTCGAGGAGGACGCGCTCGACGCGCCGGTCGTCGTCGGCCAGCACCTCACGGGCCAGCGCTGGCGACTCCCCCGCGGCCAGGGAAGCGGCGTAGCTGCGAGGATGCTTGCGGTTCCAGAAACGCACGCCGCCGATGTGCGAGTGCGCGCCGGGCCCGATCCCCCACCAGTCGTGGCCACGCCAGTAGGCGAGGTTGTGGCGGCACTCGCCACCCGGGCGTGCCCAGTTGCTGACCTCGTAGTTCATGAAGCCGAGGGCGGTGAGCGCTTCGTCGGCAACGAGGTACTTGTCCGCCAGGTCGTCGTCGTCCGGCATCGGGATCTCACCGCGGCGCACCTGCAGTGCGAGGCGGGTGCCCTCCTCGACGATGAGGGAGTAGGCGCTGACGTGGTCGACGGGGGTGGCCGTCACGGCGTCGAGGCTGGTGTGCCAGTCCTCCATGGATTCCCCAGGTGTGCCGTAGATGAGGTCCAGCGAGATGTGTTCGAAACCGGCGTTGCGGGCCCAGTGGGCCGCGTCGAGGCCTCGACGCGGGGTGTGGACGCGCTCGAGCACCGCCAGCACCTCCGGGACGGCTGATTGGAAGCCCAGCGACAGGCGGGTGAAGCCCCCCTCGCGCAGCTGCGCCAGGTAGGCGGGGGTGAGGGTCTCCGGGTTGGCCTCAGTGGTGACCTCGGCACCAGGCACCAGGCCGAACCGCTCATCGATGGCGGCGAGGAGGCGGGTGAGCGCCTCCGCGGGCAGCATCGTGGGGGTGCCGCCACCGAAGAACACCGTCTCGACGGGGCGCTCCCCCAGGATGCGCGACGCGAGGTCGAGTTCGGCGTGGGCAGCGCCGAGGTAGGTGTCGGGCGAGAGGTCGCCGAGCTCGCTGGGCGTGTAGGTGTTGAAGTCGCAGTAGCCACACCGGGTGCGGCAGAAGGGCACGTGCACATACAGCGACAGCGGCGCTTCCACTGTCAGCGCGGAGGCGGGAAGCGAGCCGTCGGCCGGTGCTGGGTCGCCATCTGGGAGTTGTGCCACCGCCTCAGCCTAGACGGTGCCCTCGAGGTGTCCGCCACCAGCGAAAAAACCGTGTTGGGGGCTCATGTCGGCCACTGTCGTGGGAAGGTTACCCTCATGAAGCTCAACCGACGTACCTTGTTGATCGGCGGCGGCAGTCTGGCCGCAGCCGCCACCCTTGCCGCTTGTGGGGACAACAACCCCATCGGCGCCGACCCCACCACCGATGGTGGGGCCACCACCCCCGCCACCGATCCCACGAACGGCGGCGCCACCGAGACCGCCGACGCCCCCGGCGGTGACGTCACGCTCCAGCAGTGGTACCACGAGTACGGCGAGGCAGGGGTCAAGGAGGCCGTCGAACGCTACGCGGCCGAGTACCCCGACGCCACCGTCGAGGTGAAGTGGACCCCTGGCGACTATGCCCAGATCCTCGCGGCGCAGTTGCTCACCGATGACGTCCCAGACGTCTTCGAGGTGGAGCAGGGTGGTTCGCTGGACATGATCCGCGCGGGCCAACTCGAGCCGCTGAACGACATCCTGGATCCGGTGCTGGCCGACTTCAACCCGTCGGTGATCGACCGGTTCATGTTCGAGGGCAAGATCTACGGCGTCCCGCAGACCGTCGACATGCAACTGCTGTACTACCGCCCCTCGCTCCTCGAGGCCGCAGGCGTGGAGCCGCCCACCACGTTCGAGGAGCTCGTCACAGCCGCCAACGCCGTCAAGACCGCCGACATGGGCGGCTTCTACGCCGGCAACGACGGTGGCGTGGGCGTGCTCGGCACGATGTTCATCTGGGCATCCGGCCACGAACAGCTCAACGACGACCGCACTGCGGCCGCCTTCCTGACCGACGACTTCTACAACGCGCTGATCGCCTACCGCGAGTTCTCCGAATCCGGTGGCGTCGTGCAGGCCGCTTCCGGCGAGTGGTACTCGCCTGAGGCCTTCATCAACGAAGAGGCAGCGTTCCAGTGGGGCGGCCTGTGGTCGCTGCCGGAGATCAAGGAGGCGTTCGGCGACGATGTCGGCGTCGTCCCCTTCCCGGCCATCGGCCCGAAGGGTCGCCCGGCCGTGCCGTTCGGCGCATTCGGCGCCTGCGTGGCCGCCAAGGGCAAGAACGTCGAGGCCGCGAAGCAGTTCGTCAAGTGGCTGTGGATCGACCAGGAGGACAAGCAGGTCGACTTCTCCGACGCCTACGGCACCCATGTACCCGCCAAGCCGGGCCTCGTGCCCCAGGCCACCAAGTTGGCCGACGGTGCCGGTGCGGACGCGGCCAAGTACGTCGCCGAGAACGGCTTCACCAACGACATCATGTGGTCCGGTGCCCTTGGTGAGGCCTTCGGCGCCGCCGTCAGCAACGTGGTGAAGAACGGCGCGGATCCGAAGGCCGAGTTCGCCGGCTTCGAGGAACTGGCCGCCACCGAGCTCGCCAACCTGAAGGGCTGACCCCTCGTGTGGAGAAGGGTGCGCGGGCACCAGGGCCGCAACCTGTGGTTCCTGGCGTTCGTCGCACCCTTCTTCATCGGTCTGGCGATCTTCGTCTACGTCCCCATCGCCTGGAGCGCCTACTTGTCGTTCTTCGACGCGCGCAACACCGTCAACCCCACGCGCTTCGTTGGCTTCGACAACTACCGCTACCTCTTCAACGACCGGCTGTTCCGCGATTCGCTGAAGGTGTTCGTGCTCTTTGCGGTGTTCATCGTGCCGCTCACCTATGTGTGCTCACTGGGCCTCGCGCTGCTGCTGAACAACCTCAAGTACGGGCAGGCGTTCTTCCGCTCCGTGTTCTTCATCCCGATGGCCGTCAGCTACGTCATCGCGGCCATCGTGTGGCGCTTCGTGTTCTTCAACGGGGCGCGCTTCGGCATGATCAACTCCTTCATCCGCAGCCTCGGTGGCGATCCGGTCAACTGGCTGGGCGGCGGCAACAACCTGTACTGGGTCGCCCTGATCTCGGTGCGATTGTGGCTGCAGGTCGGCTTCTACATGATCTTGTTCATCGCAGGCCTCAACCAGATCCCGCGTGAGACCTATGAGGCCGCCTCCATCGACGGTGCGTCGGGCTGGCGGATGCTGCGGTTCATCACGTTGCCCCAGCTACGCGGCGCCAGCGTCGCGGTCATCATGCTGCTGTTCATCAACGCCTTCCAGGCCTTCGACGAGTTCTACAACATGCTGGGCTCGATCGGCTCCTATCCGCCGTACGGGCGCCCGCCCCTGGTGCACCTGTACCTGATCGCGTTCGGCGGCGGCCAGCAGAACCTGGGCGTCGGTGGTGCCGGCACCATGATCCTGACCTCGATCATCGTCCTGTTCGGCCTCGCCCAGACCTGGGCGCTGGGCCGCGGCCAGGAGAAGCCGAAGAAGGTGCGCGCATGAGGCAGAACCGCACCCTCCTGGCCCTGCGCTACGGCGTGCTCATCGCGCTGGCGCTGTTCTTCCTGTTGCCGTTCTACGTCATGGTCCGCAATGCGTTCTCGACGCAGCGCCACATCACCGCGGCGAAGTGGCACTGGCTGCCGGACCAACTCAACCTCACGAACTTCAACAACCTGCTGGCCAACGACACCATCGGCATCGGCCGCGCGCTGTTCAACTCCGCAGTCATGGCCGTGCTGCAGACCGGCGGCACCGTGTTCGTGTCCCTGCTGGCCGGCTACGCTCTGGCCCGCTACACCCACCGGCTCGCGAAGGTCCTCCTCGGGCTGACGATCTTCACCCTGATGGTGCCGGCCACCACCACGTTCCTGCCGATGTTCATCATGACGGCGCAACTCGGCTGGGTGGACACGTTCCGCGGCCTGGTGATCCCCGGCATGTTCTCGGCGTTCGCCACCTACCTGTTCCGTCAGTTCTTCATTGACTTTCCCGTCGAGCTCGAGGACGCCGCGCTGGTCGACGGATGCTCCCCGTGGTCCTCGTTCTGGCGGGTGGTGGTGCCCAACTCGATGGGCATCGTCGCCGCGGTCAGCACCATCATCTTCATCGGCGCCTGGAACGCGTTCCTGTGGCCCACGCTCATCGGCCGCGACGCCACCCGCACCGTGCAGGTGGCCCTCAGCCAGTTCATGACCAGCCAGGGCGTGCGTTATCCGGAGTTGTTCATGGGCTCGCTCGTCGCGGTGCTGCCGATGCTGTTCGTCTTCCTGTTCCTGCAGCGCTACCTGGTACAGGGGCTCACCACCTCCGGCCTGAAGTAGATGCGGGGCATGCCCACCCTCGCCCAACTCGTCGCCGACGGCTGCGGGCTTCCCTTCGCTGCGGCGGCGGAAGCGCTCCGGGCCGCCGTCCTGGAGCGCGGCGTCGCCGTGGTCGAGGCGCCGCCCGGCACCGGCAAAACCACCC
>DURG01000026.1 GCA_012837465.1 Propionibacterium sp.
CGCCACGATCCAGCCCTTAGCTGAAGGGTTGTGAACCGAGTTCGGTTCACAAGTCTTCAGCTAAGCATTCGAGTCTTCAGCTAAGCGTTCAAGGAGTGGCCGGGGGTAGGCGGGTGGATGTTAGCGCAGGCGCCCGCCCCGCACCGACGTCGACGTTCCCCGACCAGACCGGAGGGAAGCGGCCCAGCCTGCCCCCGGACACGACAGCAACAACCGACCCCACGGTTTCGGCCGCGACCATCAGCGGAGCGACGGATCGAAACAGGGGCTGATGGGGGCCCGACAGGGGTAGGCCGGGCGTTGTGGAGCCCGATCACCAACCACGCACTGCAGCAGGCATGGACGTGATCGGGCTCCACATGGGCGGGGAGGGCCCCCATCAGAGCCTGCGGGACCAAGCTGAGATTCAAGGTCATGGACCGGCTGCGGGGCCCCTTCGTCGTCGCGCGGGGCGCGACGCTCAGGGAGCAGCGGCTACTTCTGCGACCCTGCCAACAACGCCTGGACGAAGTAGCGCTGGAACGCGAAGAACACGAACAGCGGCACGATCATCGACAGGAAGGCACCTGCCGAGAGCACGTCGATGTTCGAGCCGTACTGGCGTAGCTGCGACTGGATCGCCACGGTCAACGGCATCGACTGCGCGTTGGTGAAGATCAGGGCCACGAGCATGTCGTTCCAGGTCCAGAGGAACTGGAAGATCGCCAGCGACGCGATGGCCGGCAGGCCGAGCGGCAGGATCATCCGGAAGAAGATCGACCACTCCGACGCGCCGTCGACCCGTGCGGCTTCGAGCAGTTCCTGCGGGAACTGCGAGAAGAAGTTGCGCAACAGGAAGATCGCGAACGGCAGGCCGAACGCCACGTGGAACAGGATCACGCCCAGCACGGACCCGAAGATCCCGAGCTGCCCGAAGAGGCGGGCGAGCGGGATGAGGGCCACCTGGATGGGCACGGCCAGCATCACGATCACGGCGATCAGCAGCCAGTCGCGGCCCGGGAACTGGAGCCACGCGAAGGCGTAGCCGGCCAGGGCTCCCAGCAGCACCACCAGCGCCGTCGACGGCACCGCGATCACCACGGTGTTCCAGAAGGAGCCCGTGATCGTGGGGTTCGACAGCAGGTTGGCGTAGTTGTCCAGCGTGAGCTCCGCGGGCTTGGTGAACACGTTCCACCAGCCGGAGGCCGCATTGTCGCCCGCGCTGCGCAGCGACGTGAGCAGCAGGCCGACGGTGGGCACCAGCCAGAAGATCGCCACGATGGCGAGCACCACGTTGACGATGGAGTTGTTCAGGAGGCGCAGCACCTTCTGCATCGGCGTGAGCTTGGGCTTCACGATGCTCAGTTCGGTGGTCATCGGCTGCGCTCCTCTCGGAAGCGGCGGATGTTCATGATCATCGAGGGCAGCACCAGCACGAGCAGCAGGATGGCAAGCGCCGATCCCAGGCCGTAGTGGTTGCCGCCGCCGAAGGACACCGTCCACATCTCCACCGCGATCACGTTGGCGGCCGGTTTCGACGCGCCTGGCGGGATGACGTAGACGAGGTCGAAGATCTTCAACACGTTGATGATCAGCGTCACGAACACCACGACGAGCACAGGCGCCAGCAGCGGCGCGGTGATGCGGGTGAACACCCTCCATTCGTTGGCCCCGTCCATGCGGGCCGCCTCCTGGAGGGAGGGGTCCATGGCGGACAGTCCGGACGAGATCATCACCATCGCGAAGCCGGCCCAGATCCACACGTAGGACAGGATCACGACGGCGTTGATGAAGGTGGAACTGAGCCACGAGACGCCCTGGGCTCCCTCGCCGAAGTTCGACGCGGGAAGCGCGATGCGGTAGGTGCCTCCCGGGTCCAGGCCCTCGATGAGGTACGTGCCGTCGGGGTTGGTGGTGGCGTTGCCGGCGACGGAGCCGTCCTCGGCCACCGCGTCGACGCGGATGCCCGGCAGGCCGGACTTGCCCTCGCCTATGACGCCCTGCTCACCCCCGCCGCCACGGACGACGTCGAGGAACACGGTGCCGGAGATCTGATTGCCCTCCGGCGGCGGGGCGACGACGGCCTGCGCCGCGTCCTCCGGCACGTTGTCCTGCCGGATGGCGATCAGTGGCAGGTCGGCGACGGAGCCCGGGGCCACCGTCGACTCCGTGGCGATGATGCCCGCATCCTCGACGATCCCGACGCCCTGGCGTGGCTTTGCGCCGGGGTAGCTGGCCGAGTCAGAGAAGGCGTTCTGCACGCCGACGATGGCGGCGTTGACGGCGCCGAGTTCCGGGTTCTCCTGGAAGAGCCCGCGGAAGATGACGCCGGCGGCCAGCATGGAGATGGCCATGGGCATGAAGATGATGAGGCGGAAGGCCGTCTTCCACTTCAGGCGCTGCAGCAGCACTGCGAAGATGAGGCCGAGGATCGTGCACACGGCGGGCGCGACGAGCACCCAGAGGATGTTGTTGCGGATGGCAGTGAACGTCGTCTCGCTGGTGAACATCGTCACGTAGTTGCCCCAGCCGATGAACTCCTCGCCGGCCCGGTCGTAGAACGAGCGCACGAGCGTGAAGATGATCGGATACGCGACGAGGGCGCCCAGCACGATGAGTGCGGGCGCCAGGAACGAAGCAATGATGAGACCGCGCTTTAAGCGGTTCGAGGACCGGGGCTTGGCAGCCCCGGTCCTCGGACGCTCTGGCGCGGTGACTGCCGTGGTCACCGAGACCCCTGGTTAGCCGCTGTATGCCGAAGCGGCAGCAGCCTCAAGGCGCTCCTGGGCGCCGGCGATGTCAGAGGGGTTCTCGTAGAAGGTGATCATCTCCTGCCAGAAGCCCTGGCCCTGGGTGCCGCCGAACGCGCTGGGCGTCAGGTCGGACATGTCGAAGCGGAACGCCTCGGCACCGGTGAGGGCCTCAGCGATCTGTCGGGAGATGTCGTCGGGGTACAGCGAGGTGTCGACCGCGTTGTTCGGCGAGGTCAGGCCACCGTTGGGCACCCAGATGGCGGCCGACTCGGGCGAGGCGAGGTACGCCATGAGGGCGTTGGTGGCCTCGTCGTCGGTGAACTGGATGGCGACGTCGCCGCCACCGACCACTGCGGGGGCGGAGCCGTTGATCGACGGGAAGTCGAAGAACAGGGCGTTCTCGCCGACGGTGGAGTTGCCGTCCGCCGCGATGTTGCCGGCCACGAAATCGCCCTCGTAGACGGTCGCGGCCTGCGGGCTGGCGCCGAAGACTTCGGTCACGGACTCAGGGAAGCCGCGCTGCGCGCCGCCGTCCTGGACCATGTCGGTGCCCCACAGGGTGGCGAGGATCTCGAGGGCCTCGGTCACCGAGGGATCGGTCCACGGGATCTCGTGGTTGGTGAGCTGGTCGTACATCTCGGGGCCGGCGGTGCGGAGGTAGACGTTCTCGAACCAGTCGGTCAGCGGCCAGCCGACGTCGGCGCCGATGGAGATGCCGGCGTAGCCGGCGTCGCGGATGAGGCCCAGCTGCTCGAGGAAGCCGTCCCAGTCCTCGGCGGCGGCGGCGTCAGCGCCGGCCTCGTCCCAGAGATCGCCGTTGTACCACATGGTGGACTTGTTGGCGGCCTTGAACCAGACGCCGTAGAGCTCGCCGTCGACGGAGCCCAGGTCGAGCCAGGACTGCGAGTAGTTCGCCTCGACGGCGGACTTGACCTCGTCGTTGAGCGGCTGCAGGTGGCCGTCGGTGGCGAGCTGCTGCATGAGCGCGGGCTGGCCGATCACGGCGACGTTGGGCGGCGTGCCACCCTCGAGCTGGCCGGAGATGTAGGTGGGGCCGTTGTCGCCGAAGCTGGTGTAGGTGAC
>DURG01000330.1 GCA_012837465.1 Propionibacterium sp.
CACCTGCCACCATGCCTCGGGTGCGCTGCCGACGGCGGCGCGCCCCGGCGAGCAGGCCGTCGGGCACGGAGAGTTCGGGGGTGACGCGGTGGAGCGCGTCTCTGATGTCATCGTGGTCGCTCATCTCAGGCCTCCTGAGTGATGAGGTGCGCCGACTCTCGCAGAGCCGCACACCCTCGGTGGGCGTACTTCTTGACCGCGCCCTCGCTGATCCCCAAGGCCTCGGCCACCTCGGCGATGGGCCGATCCTCGATGTAGCGCATGGTCACCACGGCCCGCTGCATGCGGGGAAGGGTGGCCAGTGCGCGGAGCAGGTCGAGCCGGAGCTCGGCCGTGTCGTCGGGGGTGGGCGTGTCGTCGTCGACGGTGTCGCTGGGGAATTCGGATCTCCAGCTGAGCCGCCACCAGGAGATGTACGTGCGGTACATGGTGGTGCGGAGGTAGGCCTCGAACTTGTGGTCGTTGGCGAGTTTGTCGTAGGCGCCCAGAGACTTCGCCAACGCGGTTTGGAGGAGATCCTCCGCGTGGTGCGAGTCGCCCGTGAGTGCCCACGCGGCGCGCAGGAGGTCGCCGCCGCGTTGGGCGATGAACGTCTCGATGCCCTGCATGGCCACCTCCTCACCCTAACGACGCGATGGGCCTCACGGGAGGTTGTCACCAGCGCCGAATCTGTGGACAACGGTGAATCAGGGTGGCCCAGGCCAAAGTGGAGGGGTGTGAAGCACTACAGAAAAGTTGACCTTGGGAATTCACCCCGATCGTCTGCATACGCCGACATCACCGCGAAATCCCACGGTGGGGAAAAGTGACCACGGGGCAGGTGGTCACTGTCGCCTCACTCTTGGGCCTCGGCTGGGACAGGGCCCAGGTTTCGGCGGCCATCGATGCCGGCACCCTCGTGGAGGTCGTCCGTGGTTGGGTCGCCTACCCCACGGCTGACTCCTTGGTCATCGAGGCGGTCGAGAAGGGCGGGAGGCTCGGTTGCCTGTCCGGCTGCCGGGTTCACGGGTTGTGGACGCCAGACCACTCAGAACCGCACATCATCATCGGACGGGGCGAGAAGCGCCGCCGCAGCGCTTGGCACAGACACACCTCCGCCCTCCCCGGTGAGGCCGTGTTTCCCGTTGCCGAGTGCATCGCGCAGGTGATTCGGCACCACTCACCCGAGGAGGCGTTGATGGTGCTGGAATCTGCAGTGCAGAAGGGCCTCGTCACCAGGATGGAGGCCGAGGTGCTGATTGCTGATTGCTCCTCGGCCAAGCAGCACGCTCTACGGTTCTTCGACCCCCGTGCCGAATCGGGCTCGGAGACAAGGGTGCGGATGTGGCTGCAACAAGTTCGCGTGCAGGTGAGGCCCCAGGTGCAGATCCCCGGGGTAGGGCGGGTGGACCTCGTGGTGGGCAACAGCCTCATCGTCGAATGCGACAGCGAGCGCCACCACAAGTACACGGAGGAGGACTACGCCCGCGACCTGGCAGCCAAGGCGTTGGGCTTCGAGACCCTTCGGCTCAGCTACCGGCAGATCTTCCTGGAATGGGACGACACCAAGGAACACCTGTTGCGGCGGCTCAGCACAAAGGCCCATCTGAAACATCCCAAGCCTCTCTGAGAATCACCTTGGGATTTCGCTGCGATCGTCCACCTGTGACGACATCACCGCGAAATCTCAAGGTGAGTTTCGGCAGGGTCCGGCCCAGAGCATGGCCGAGGAGTTCTACCTCATCACCGACAGGGTCTGCGGCGGGCTGTAGCCAGCTCAGCCGGCGAAGAGGGCGTCCAGCTCGGCGGCAAACTCCGGGCTGGGCGTCCAGCCGACGAGGCTGTCGTCGCCGCGGAACTCGTAGCGCTCCCCCGCCTTTCGCAGTTGGATCTGGTCTCCCCAGTCGTTGGCCAGCACCAGGACGTCGTTGCCACCCTCCTCGCTGGCCTCGACAGGCACGGCATTGGCCAGGGCCTCGCGGCCAATCTGAGCCGCAAGCGACTCCGTCAGCTCGGTCGCCCGCGACGTCTCGCCGTCCGACGCACAGGCATAGCCTCCAGTGATCTCCTCGAGGGAAACCGGTAGCAGGGCCTGCTGATAGGACACCGCCGGGCACTCCCGCGCTGGCACATACTCCCCCACCGGGGCGACGGCGAGCTCCCGCTGGGCCTCCCACCGCGCGGCGACCTCGTCGTGGAAGAACGCCTCGCTGCCCTGCAGGAGGTTCTCGCCGTCGGTCAACTGCGTGGCGTCCTGGACGTCGCCGGTGAACGACATCTTGCGCCCGTCGTCGTACTCGAAGATCACCGTGTAGGCCTCGGCCGACTCCTTCGCGCTGTCATCGGTCAACTCCGGCTGCGCGTAGAGCGCCTCGATCAGCCCGTCCACATCTGCGACGAGGGGCTCGAGCGGCCCCACCGTGCCGTAGTTGTCGGGGTTGGTGCACAGCCACGCGCGTGCGGCGCCCGTGGGGATGGTGCCGATGTTGATCCAGTCCCGGACCGGCTCGTGAGCCTCGTTGTAGCAGGTGATTGCGCCAAGCCTGCCATCGTTGGCCGGCGCGAGGGAGACCTCCACCTCAGGCGTTGGCGCCGGGTCGACGGTGGGCCCAGGCGACTCCCTGAGCGCAGTCATGGTGGGGGCGGGCGTCGGGCTCCGGGTGGGCTCGGGTGAGGTCACCACCGGTTCCGGCGAGGCGACGATCGGCTCGGCCGTCCCAGTCAGGTTCAGCGCCAGCGGCACGGCCACGCCGGCCACGACGAGCGCGGCGACTCCCCCAGCCACCACCTGGCGGTTGCGGCGCTTGCGACGCGCGCCCTGCACCCAGCCCTGGGGCGAGGGCGCCTCCGGCACAGATTGCTTGAAGAGGTCATGGAAGTTGTCGTTCATGTCACTCACCCCTTCCTGCGAGGTGCTGGGAGGCGCGCAGGGCCGCGCGGCCGCGGCTGGCGTGGGCCTTCACGGTGCCGGGCGCGATGCCCAGGCGTTCCGCGATGCTCTCGACAGACAGGTCTTCGAAGTATTGGAGGACGAGCACTGCCCGCTGCATGCGGGGTAGCTCGCTGAGGGCTCGCGTGAGGTCCAGGTTGACGCCGGGGGCATCTGGTGCCGGTGAGTCACCGACGAAATCCGCGGCCTTCTCGTTGCGCCAGGAGAGCTTGCGCCACCAGGAGACGAACGTGCGGTAGATGGTGGTGCGGACGTAGGCCTCGAACTGCGCATCGTTGCCGATGTCCTCGTAGCGCGTGTAGGTCTTCGACAGCGCGGTCTGGACCAGGTCCTCCGCATGGTGCGCGTCGCCGGTCAACAGCCAGGCTGCTCGCCAGAGACCTTTGCCCTTCTGGGCGACGAACCCTTCGAAGCCCAGCGTGGCCTCGCTGACCTCGTCGCTCATGGGCTTCACGATAGCGCCGGACCGTGCCACCGGCTTGACCCGCCGGGCATGGCCCGGCCGACCTCTGGCTCCGAGGACCTCGACAGCGTGCGCGGTAGTGGTCATGATCGCCTCCTCTTCCACCAACACGCGTCGGGAGCCGGGATTGGTTGACACCGCACATGCAACGTCCCCAGCTCCCGACGTGCGGGAGCTGGGGACGTCACAGAAGTGGTCTCACTCGTTGCGGATCGCCTTACCGATGGCGTCGCCCACCTCGGGGCTGGGCTCGTACTTCATGCCTCCCTGGTCGGAGATCCACAGGAAGCCGGGCTCGTTGTCGAGCATCTTCAGCACCGTGGCTTCGCCCCAGGGCACCATCAGGGACAGGGAGGTACCGGTGGCCGGCAGGTTGGCCTCCGACGGGGTCGAGTTCGCCCGCAGCTCACCTGCGATCAACTCGGCCAGTTCGGGATCCATCGGGAGCGCGGTCAGCTCCTCGGAGTTCCCCGCGCAGATCCAGCCCCCGGAGACGTCCTCGATGGGGTGGGCGACGATGTAGTGGTCGGGGGCAGGACACGCGGTGGCATGTGGCGCGGCGTCCTCGTCGGGCGGACCCGCTGCGAGTCGCTGGTCGAGCCAGCGGCCCCTCACCTGGTTGAGGAACTGCTCGCCTCCGACGCGTTCCTCCTCCCCGATCCAGACCGAGCCCTCCGGCTGGTCATCGCCCTCGACGATGCTGAAGGATCCGTCCTCGTACTCGAAGACAACCCGATACAGCCCAGCCTGTTCCTGCGGCGGGTCGTCCGTGCGCTCCGGGAGCGCAGCCAGGTCTGCGAGGATGGCATCGATGTCGCCAACGAGCGGCTCCATCGGGCCGACGGTGCCGTAGCCGCCCGGCGCGTCGCCGCACAACCAGGCACGCACAGCGCCTTCCTCGGCCCGCACCGCGGCGTCGAGGGTGCGGTTCTCCCCGTTGTCGTCATAGCAGGCCACCGCACCGGGGAGATCTCCCTCGGCGGGGTCCATGGCGGGCTTGTCGCCATCCGACGGCGGGGCCGCGGTGTCGGCGGGCTCGCTGCTCTCGGTTTCGGTGGGCTCGGTGGTGTCGGGATCGTCGATCGCCGTCTCCGTGACTGTCGCCGCAGGTTCGGACGCGACGGTGGTCTCAGTCACGGTCGGGACGGGCGTGCCGGGCTCCGCGGGCGTACCGTCCGGCGAGCAAGCGGCCAGGCCCACGGCCAAGCCGGCCAGGGTGGCAACAGCGGCGGCTGTTCGCTTGGCGTTCATGATGGATCCTCCTAGGTTGATTCATCTCGGTCTCAACTATCACGCGCGTGAGGGGGTCACACCGGTTGACATGGATTCCAAGATCGCTGAACCTGCTGCTGGGACGCAGTCTCAGGGACGGTGAGTAAGCTCGGCATCATGCGTGGTGAATACAAAGTTCCTGGCGGCAAGCTCGTCGCCGTCGACGTCGAGGCCGAGGACGGCCGCCTGACTCAGGTTTTCGTATCCGGCGACTTCTTCCTCGAGCCCGACGAGGCCCTCGACGACATCAACGGCGCCCTCATGGGCATGCCCTCCAACGCGTCGGTGACCGAACTGGCCCAAGCGATCGAACAGCGGCTCTCGCCCGAGACCCAGATGATCGGCTTCAACGCCGAGGCGGTCGGCATCGCGGTGCGTCGTGCGCTGGGGCACGCCACCGATTGGTCGGATCACACGTTCGACGTCATCGGACCAGTGACGATGGATCCGCGCATGCACGTCGCGCTCGACGAGGTGATGGCGGCCGAACTTGCCCGCGGCGAGATCAACCCCAGCCTGCGGATCTGGGACTGGGACCAGCCGCTCGTGGTGATCGGCTCCTTCCAGAGCTACAAGAACGAGATCGACGACGAGGGACGCGAGCGCCACGGCATCAACGTGGTGCGCCGCATCACCGGCGGCGGCGCCATGTTCATGGAGCCCGGCAACTGCGTGACCTACTCGCTGATCGTGCCCGTCTCGCTCGTCGAGGGGCTGAGCTTCGAGCGCTCCTACGAGTTCCTCGACCAGTGGGTGATGGGCGCCCTCAAGGAGCTGGGCGTCAACGCCCGCTACATCCCGCTCAACGACATCGCCTCGGACAAGGGCAAGATCGCCGGCGCCGCCCAGCGCCGGGTGACCGGCGGCGTCGTCGTGCACCACGTGACGATGGCCTACGACATCGACGCCGACAAGATGCTCGAGGTGCTGCGCATCGGGCGCGAGAAGATGTCGGACAAGGGCACCAAGTCGGCCAACAAGCGCGTCGACCCGCTCCGTTCCCAGACCCAACTCCCCCGCGACCAGATCCTGTCGTCGTTCCTGGCGCACTTCGAGTCGCTGTACGAGACGCAGCGCCGCGGGTACTCCGACGAGGAACTGGCGCGGGCGAAGGAGCTTGTCGAGACGAAGTTCAGCTCCGAGGAGTGGACCAAGCGCATCCCGTGATCGCCGGCTGGGCCAGGCTCGAAGCTCAGCCCAGGCCCGACGATCGCGACTTCCTCAGGGCCTACCGGTCCACGCGGGCGCTGCCCCCGCTGGCGAGTCTGTTGACTTCTGCGTAGGTGACCATGGAGGTGTCACCGGGCGTGGTCATGGCCAGTGCACCATGGGCGGCGCCCAGTTCAACAGCGCGCTGCAGGCCCTGTTCGGTGAGGAGCCCATAGATCAGACCCGAGGCGAACGAGTCGCCGCCGCCGACGCGGTCGAGGATCTCCAACCCTGTGCGATGGGTCGCCTGCACCAAACCGGTCTCGGCAGGCGACCCGCGCCGAACAAGGCCTTACGTTCGCCCCAGGTCTGCCACCGGAAGGTGACGGGGTCGCCTGACCCGTTGACCAGGATGATGCCGGGCGCCGAAGTGTTGACCATCGTCACCGACAACCCGGGTTCGGTCCCGCTCAGACCGTCGACGATGCGCTCGGCCAGGCCCGGCGGCAACTCAACCTGCTGACCCGTCGATCCACCCACCGCCGGAGTACAGGCCCAGCCACGCACCAACGTGACCGGATCGATGCTCCACACCGAGGTGGTCGCCGGGCAGAGGCGCACGTCACCGGCCAGCTGGAAGTGGTTGCAGCCCTCAGGGGTGTTGTAGCCGCGCACCACATGGCTCTCGCCGTCCGGGTACTCGACCACCACGTGGTACGTCGATCCGTCGCCCAGGCAGTCGATGGCTGCGCCGGACACGTAGTTCAATGCATTGAACGCCTCCACGGCGCGGTCCACGCCGACGGTCAGCGCGTCGCGGGCCCCCACCAGTTCGGTGTCGTGGACCACCGAGCCCGCCTCTCCGCCGCCACAGAGCCAGATGCGCTCAGCTCCCTCGGGCAGCTTCCCGTCGGGCAGGTCCGTGACCTCCACCCGCGTGCCACCGGCCTCGCGACACTCCGGCACTTCGTAGCTCTCCACCGGGTAGTTCGCGTCGGGCCGCTCGGTCGCCTCCGAGGGAGAGGGCTCAGCGACCAGGGTCTCGCCGCCACCGAGAGTCAGCGCCATGGGGACGGCGAGCGCCACCGCAGCGACCCCCGCGACCCCGGCAGCGGCAGCGCGACGGCGGGCCACCCGTCGGCGCGCAGCCGCGCCCCAGCCGGTGGTCGCGGGCTGTTCGGGCATGGCCTTCTCGAAGGCCTCGGAAAGCTGATCGTTCATCGCACGTCCTCCTCGTCGGACAGGAAATTGGAGGCCCGCAATGCGGCCAACCCGCGGCTGACGTGGCTGGTCACCCTGCCCTCGGCCATCCCCAGCAGCTCGGCCACCTCGCGCGTGGAGCGGTCCTCGAAGTACCGCAGCACCAGGCAGGCCCGCTGCTTGCGGGGAAGGGTGGCCAACGCACGCACCAGGTCGGTGCGCAGCGCGGGGTCGCCGCCGGACTCATGCACCACGTCAGGCCGGATCTCCGTGGGGATCTCCGAGCGCCACGAGCGCTTCCGCCACCACGACACGAACGTGCGGTAGATGGTGGTGCGAACGTAGGCCTCGAAGCTGCCGGAGTCGTCGAACCCGCCGAACTTCGGATAGGTCTTGGTCAGCGCGGTCTGCACGAGGTCCTCGGCGTGGTGGGTGTCGCCGGTCAGCAGCCACGCTGCACGCCAGAGCGCGCCGCCCCGTTCGTCGACGAACTGGTCGAACTGAGCAGCTCGGCTGACGGCGGTCTCACCCTGCATCGCGGCGGCACAGCATCTCACTGCAGACGGTGGTTGAGCCCACAGACGTTGGTTGAGCCCGCGAGTTCTGCGAGCGGTGTCGAAACCGCCAGGCGTCCAGGCGGGCTGCTTGTCGGCTCACCTGGTTTCGACACGCTGCGCTGCTCGTTCCTCGCAGGCAGCGGCTCAACCAACGCCTGGTCCCTGAGCGTGAGCGCCAGCGAACGACGAAGGGCCCCCGCAGCCAATCCAGCACCTCTCCCACAGTGGTCAAGGCCAGGTTCACGCTACGGGGCCCTTCGTCGTGCTGCGCTGCTCGTTCCTCGCAGGCAGCACGCTCAGGGGCCAGCTCAGGGGCCGGTCAGAGGTTGAAGATCCGGTCCAGCTGCTCCTTCAGCTCGGGCGAGGGCACCCAGCGGCGGGTGCCGTCCGACGTCGGCCAGACGAACGAGCCGTCAGCGGCGCGGATCAGCGTCATCGGGTCGCCGTACCTGTTCATCCACACCAACGTGCCCTCCTCGCCGAAGCCGAGGGTGTCGTCCATGGGCCCGGCCTCGATGTCTGCGGCCAGCTTCTCCACCACGTCGGGTGACAGGTCGACGGGGAGCTCACCCTGGGCGCCCACGCAGGCCACGACCTGGGCGGCACCCTCCTCCGTCGGATCGAACGCCACCAGCGAGTCCATCTGAGGGCACAGCTCCTGGGGTGCGTAGTGCATCGCGCCGGCGGTGGCCGGATCCCGGGTCAGCTCGATGAGCTCCTTGATGAACCCGTCACCGTCCTTGGCCACCGCCCCCGTGGCGGGGCCGCACGAGGTCACCCTCACCGCCCCCACCAGGCCGGTCTGGCTGCGGTACTCGACGAAGACATCTGCGCGCGAGAGGTCGTCGCACTCCCCCACCAGCTCGGGCAGGTCATTGAACGCCTCCACTGCCTCGCGGATCCGGCTCGGGTCCACGACACCCATGTCCGGGGCCTTCCAGCGGGGTTCGCCCTCGCGGTTCTCGACGCAGATGGTCACGAACGAGACGTCGCCCTCGATGGTGGCGCCGGTGGTTTCGACGGCAGCGCGGGCTTCACTGCAGTCGGTGTCCAGCGGAGCCATCGGCTCGGTGGCGGGCAGGTCGAGTTGCTCCACCAGCGCGTCGAGCATCTCGGCCAGGGCACCCTCGGGGCGCCACACCTGGTCGTCCCACTGGTAGGTGCCGCTGGCGAAGCGGTTGAGGACCAGTGTGTCGCCCCACGGATCCGCCAGCACCAGGGTGGCCGTGGGTTCCCACTCGCCCAGAGTGCCGCTGGCTGTGTTCTCCGCGATGTCAGCCCGGATCTGCTCCAGCAGCTCCGCGGGGACATCGACCCCGTTGGCCGGCGCATCCTCGTAGCCGCCGGGTGCGCAGATCGCGGCCTGGGTGGCCCCGTCGATGGAGGTGGGGAGGATCGAGGTGGGCACCGCGCACAGCCGCTCTGCTCCCAAGCGCTCGGCCGGCGGCGTCACCGCTGCACGTTGCGCGGCCCACAGGTCGCCCAGCGTGGCCAGGTAGCCGTCCGCGCCAGAGCGGTTTCCAACGGTGCGGCATCCATGCAACCCGCCGGACACCGGGGTCATGGTGCCGTCGGCGGCCTCTGCCACGACGACGTAGGTCAGCGTGTACTCCATGGTGCACGCCTGATTCGGGTCCGCCGCCTCCAACGCGTGGAACGCGGCCAGCGCCTCGTCGACCCCCACCGTCAGCGGCTCCTGCGGGCCCTTGCGGCCGGCACCGATGCCTCCAGGCTCATCGCACAGCCACAGCCGCTCGGCGGTCTCGGGCAGTTCGTCGACGGCGTTCTCGGCCGCCCCTGCACATGCGGCCTCGCGGTCGGCCGGGGCGAGGGGCGAAGAGGTAGCCGGCTCAGTCCCCAACGGAGCGGGCACGGCCGTGTCATCACTGTTGTCGAACTGGTTCAGCGCGAAGGGCGACACGACGGCGAGCGCGGCCACCACCGCGACACCACCGATGCCAGCCCGGCGCCGGCCGTGGCGC
>DURG01000331.1 GCA_012837465.1 Propionibacterium sp.
AGGCGGTAGGCGGCCGCGAAACCGCCGGGGGTGCCGTCTGCCGTCACGCCGCCGCGGGTGACCACGCCGAAGCGCTCGAGCCAGGAGGAGGCGAGGGCGAGCGCGGCATCGGCGGGGGAGGGCAGCGGGTCGCGGACCCGGTACCAGCGGCCACCTGCCTGCGGAGGGGCGAGCGATCCTGTGCCACCCAGCAGGCCCCGGGACGGGCGGGGCAGCCTGGCGCGCCGGCGCGGTGACGGCCGCCGTGCCTTGTGGGCACCGCGGGAGGCCCCACCCACGCGGGCGCGGACCGGAGCCATCGAGGCAGGCGCCACCGTCCCCTCCTCGGCCGCCTGCCAGAGTTGGTCGGTGAGTTCCGCCATGGACGAACCGGCCAAAGATGCGCTCGCGGGGGGTGCTGAGCGGTCGGCCGCGCTGAGGCCCCCTGCCGAGCGCACATCCAGCCGGTCGTCGCCCTCCTGACGAAGCGAGGCGAAGGTGCCGTCACCTCGGGAGAGACGCTCGGCGATCGCCTCCGCCTCTGGCGAGGGTGGGGCATCAGGAGGGCCGAGGAGGTCGAGGTCATCGATGGGTACGAGGGCGACGAGCGGGTCGTTGGGGCCGGCCGAGCCGCGCACCCGGATGACGACCTCACCCTCGGCGAGCAGCTCGTCGAGGTGGGCACGCTGGTAACCCCTGAGCCTCGACGGGAGCACGTGGGTCTCCCATGCGCTCGCGGGCAGCGCTGCGCCCGCGAGCCGCTGCAGTGCGAGGAGTACCTCGTCGGCGCTGGAGCGCGGGCGGTCGTCGACATGGTGCGAGGCGGCGAGGAACCGCGCGAACCCCGCCTGTGGCACTGGCTCCAGTTCGGAGCGCGCCTTGGCCAGCGACCGCGTGCGGATGCGGCGCAGGACGGTGGGATCGACGTACTGGATGGTTGCGGCGTCGCGTGGCTCCGCCGTCGCGGGGGCAGACCAAAGGGTCAAGGGGGCACGTTCAGGGGATGGAGTAGTGAAGTGCCCGGTCAGCAGGCGCTTGGCGGCGCGCTCCCGGTCGAGCACCAGCTCCACCGTGCTGACGCCCAGGCCGAACGCGTCGGCCACGTCGGCGGCGGTGAACGGGGTGTGGGTGCGGGCGTAGCGCGCGATGAGTTGGGTCAGGGCGTCGCGGCCCTCGGTGGGCGGGGCCGCGAAGCCGGCTGGCACCGGAATGCCCAAGGCATCGCGGAGCAGGCCGAGATCCGATGGGTGGGCCAGGTGTGGGCGCCCCGCGAGGATGATCGTGGGGAGTGGACCTTCGTGAGCATCCGACTCGTTCCTCGTGGGGCGATCCTCGGGCACCGGTTGCGGCCCGAGGAGGCGGAGCCGGTCAGGGAGGGGGAGCCCCGGGTAGCGCAGTTCCGCCGCCACCTCGGCGACGGTCTCTGGATCCAGCACCTCGCGCAGGTCCAAGGTGCCGAGCGCGGCGGCCAACAGCTCCGGATCAAGGGAGAGCAGGGCGGCCCGGCGTTCGGCCAGCGGGGTGTCGCCGTCGTAGATGAATGCGCCGGGGTAGCGGAACAGGATGGTGGCCGCGAACGGGCTGGGGGCCTCCGTCACCACCTCGACGAGGCGCACCGAGCCGGAGCGCAGGCCACGCATCAGGTCGATCAGGCCGGGCAGGTCGTAGGCGTCCTGCGTGACCTCGCGGACCGTCTCGATGATGATCGGGAAGCGGGGGTGGTGCCGGGCGACTTCGAGGAGTTGCGCAGAGCGCTGCCGCTGTTGCCACAACGGCGCGCGGCGGCCGGGGTTCGGCCTCGGCAGGAGCAGCGCCCGGGCGGCGCATTCGCGGAAGCGCGCTGCGAACAGTGCCGTGCCGCCCACCTGCTCGACGACGATGCGCCGCACGTCCTCCGGGTCGACGAGGGCGAGTTCCGGGATCCGCTCGGCAAGGTCCGAATCCGGTAGCCGGAGCACGATGCCGTCGTCGCTCGCTGTGGGGGAGGTGTCGATGCTCACCTCGCGGGAGAGGGCGTCGGCGATGACCAGCGCCCACGCGCCGAGCACCTGCCGGCCCAAGGGGGAGTGGATGACCACGCGCCAGTCGCCCAGTTCGTCGCGGAACCGCTCCACCACGACGGTGCGCTCGTCCGGCACGGTTCCGGTCGCGGAGCGCTGCTCGGCCAGATAGGTGGCGAGGTTGTCGCGGGTGGCCCCGTCCAGGAAGCCCCCGTTGAGGCGCTCGTCGTCCCGGCTGGCCTCGCGCTGGAGCCGTCCGATGTGGCGGCCCAGTTCAGCCGGCCGGCCCTCGTCCTCGCCGCGCCAGAAGGGCAGCCGCCCCGTGTTGCCGGGGGCGGGCGTCACCAGCACCCGATCGCGGGTGATCTCCTCCACCCGCCACGATGAGGCACCCAGCGTGAACACGTCGCCCACGCGGGATTCGTGCACCATCTCCTCGTCGAGTTCGCCCACGCGACGGGCGCCAGCCTCCTCGCCGGCCAGGAAGACGGCGAACATGCCGCGGTCCGGGATGGTCCCGCCGGACGTCGCGGCCAGCCGCAGGGCGCCGGGGCGGGGGTACAGCCGCCCCTCCTCGAGGCTCAACCGGGCACGCAGGTTGCCGAAATCCGCCGACGGATAGGCACCGGTGAGTAGTTCCACCACCGAATCCAGGAGCGAGCGGTCGAGGTCTGCATAGGGTCGCGACCGGGTGACGGCGGCGAACCACTCGTCGACGTCCAACCCGTCGTCACCCTCCGCCGCCGCGGCCGCCACCGTCTGCTGGGCCAGCACGTCCAGCGGGTGCTGGGGGATATGGAGTTCCTCGATGTCGCTGGCGAGCATCCGTTCGGTCGCCACGACGGCGGGCGCGAGGTCGCCGCGATGCAGGGGGTACACGTCGCCCATCGACGTCGCGCCGACGACGTGGCCTGCGCGGCCGATCCGCTGCAGCGCGCTCGCCACCGACGGCGGGGCGCCCACTTGGATCACGCGATCCACCGCGCCCATGTCGATGCCCAGCTCCAGGGAACTGGTGGCCACGACGCACTTGAGCTCGCCGGATTTCAGCGCGCCCTCGATCTCGGCGCGTTGCTCCTTGCTCACCGAGCCGTGGTGCGCGCGTGCGATGACCTGCGGCGCGCCGCGCGTCACGTCGAAGGGCGCCATGATCTCCGCGGGTGGTCTGGCGGGAGTGGGTGGCAGGCTCGAGGGGTCGTGCTGCTCGGCCCACATCTCGTTGAGCCGCCCGGTGATGCGCTCGGCCGCCCGGCGGCCGTTGGTGAAGATCAGGGTGGAGCGGCCGCGGGTCACCGCGTCGTAGAGCTCCCGCTCCACGTGCGGCCAGATGGACGGCGTCCTCGATTGCCCGCCCAGCTGCGCCAGCAGGTCGTCGGCCTCGGGCTCGGCGGCGGGGATGGCGGTGAGGTCTGCGACGGCGGTGCGCACCGTCACGTCCCAGGACTTGCTGGCCGGGGGAGCCACGATGCTCACGGGCCGGTCACCGCCCAGGAAGCCGGCGACCCGCTCGATGGGGCGCACCGTGGCCGAGAGCGCCACGCGCTGCACGTCGCGCCCCACCAGCGCGTCGAGGCGCTCCAGCGACAGCGCCAGGTGGCTGCCCCGCTTGGTGCCGGCCACGGCGTGGATCTCGTCGACGATCACCGTCTCCACTCCGGCCAGGGTGCGACGCGCCGAACTGGTCAGCATCAGGTACAGCGACTCCGGGGTGGTGATCAGGATGTCCGGCGGGCGGCGCACGAGCTTCGCGCGTTCCGCAGGCGTGGTGTCGCCGGAGCGGACACCCACCGTGACGTCCGTCCACGGTTCGCGCAATCGCTCAGCCGCCAACCGGATCCCGGTGAGCGGCGCGCGCAGGTTCCGCTCGATGTCGACGCCCAGCGCCTTCAGTGGCGAGACGTAGACGACACTGGTGCCCGTCGTCGCCGGCCGTTCGGGGCGCGAGGCGAGCCGGTCGATGGCCGACAGGAAGGCCGAGAGTGTCTTGCCGGAGCCGGTCGGCGCCACCACGAGTGCATTCTCCCCGCGCGCGATCGTCGCCCACGCCTGCGTCTGGACGGGCGTGGGCGCGGCGAAGACACTGGCGAACCACTCCCGGGTGGCCGCCGAGAAGTCAGTGGAGATCGTCGCCCGACTCCTCGGTGCCGTCGGTGGACCAGTTGATGTGCCACGAGCCCTCGTCGTCGATGCGACGGTAGGTGTGCGCGCCGAAGTAGTCCCGTAGGCCCTGGGTGAGGGCTGCGTTCAGGCGGGGGGCGCGGGCCTGGTCGTAGTGGGCCAGCGCTGCGGCGAAGCCGGGCACCGGCACGCCTGCCCGCACGGCGACCGCGATGACCTCGCGCCACGCATCCTGCGACTGGCTGAGCCCCTCCGCCACCGACGGCGCCTCCAGCAGCGTGACCAAATTGCTGGCGGCATACTCGGAGCGGATCCGCTCGAGCAGCTTGGCGCGGATGATGCAGCCGTCGCGCCAGATCTTGGCGACTTCGCCGACGTTGATGTCCCAGTCGTACTCGACGCCAGCCATGCGGATCTCGTCGAGGCCCTGGGCGTAGGCCACCACCTTCGACGCCCAGAGTGCCTGGCGGATCTGGTCGATGAACGCGTCACGGTCCGCCACCTCGATCCTCGCCTCGGGCCCGGTGAGCGCGGCCTGCGCGGCCCGGCGCAGTTCGGGTGCCGACGAGATGGCGCGGGCGAAGACGGCCTCGGCGATGGCGTTGACCGGGGTGGCGAGATCCAGCGCGGACTGCACCGTCCAGGTGCCGGTGCCCTTCATGCCCGCCTGATCGACGATCACCTCGACGAGGGGGCGGCCGGTGCGGGGATCCTTCTTCCGCAGGACCTCTGAGGTGATCTCGATGAGGTAGGAGTCGAGGTCCCCGGTGTTCCAGGTGGCGAACACATCGGCCATCTCGTCGTGGCTGAGGCCGAGCGCCCTGAGCAGTTCGTAGGCCTCGCCGATGAACTGCATGTCCGCGTACTCGATGCCGTTGTGCACCATCTTGACGAAGTGGCCGGCGCCATCGGTGCCGATGTAGGTGCAGCAGGGTTCGCCGTCGACCTGCGCGGCGATCGATTCGAGGATGGGGCCCAGCGCCTCGTAGGACTCGGGCGAGCCGCCCGGCATGATCGAGGGGCCCTCGAGCGCGCCCACCTCGCCGCCGGAGATGCCGGCGCCCACGAAGTGGAGGCCGAGGTCACGCAACTTGAGTTCGCGGCGGCGGGTGTCCTCGAAGTGGGCGTTGCCGCCGTCGACGACGATGTCGCCCTCCTCGAGGAGGGGGAGGAGGCCGTCGATGGTGGCGTCCGTGGCGAAGCCGGCCTTGACCATCAGGATGATGCGGCGTGGGCGCTCGAGCGAGGCCACGAAGTCGGCCAACTCGGCCGAGGGCACGAAGTCGCCTTCGTGGCCGTGCTCGGCGATCATCTCATCGGTGCGCGCCGAGGTGCGGTTCCACACCGCCACGCGGTGCCCGCGCCGGGCGAGGTTGCGGGCGAGGTTGGAGCCCATCACGGCCATTCCGATGACGCCGATGTGTGCCAGGTTGTTCATCCAGATCTCCTCCACGAAGGGTGTTGTCTTGAGCCTAGTCGTGTTGGCGAGGGGCCGTCAGGTCACAAAATGATTACGAATCGCTCAGGAATGACGCACGAATCACCGAAGTATGTGAGCGTTAACACTGGCGATGGTTTGATTCGAGTCACGACCCTGTACCGTCGCTATCAGGAACAGCTCCTGCTCGAAGTAGATCCGGAGGATTGATGACTTTCAAGCGCTACATGAAGGCCGGCGCCATGCTGGCCGTTGCGGCTCTCGGCCTGACCGCGTGTGGTGGCGACACCGCCACGACGCCCTCGCCCGAGGCACCCGCGGACACCACGACCGCACCCGCCCCCGTCGACGAGACCACCCCCGCCGAGGAGACCACTCCCGCGGATGAGCCCGCCGGCGAGGCCGTCCAGATCGATTACCTGCACCGTCTTCCCGACGGCGAGGGCATGGTCCCCGTCAGCGAGATCGTGCAGCGTTGGAACGACGAGAACCCGAACATCCAGGTCACCGCCACCAAGTTCGACGGCGAAGCCCAAGAGATGATCACCAAGCTCGAGACCGACGTCAACGCCAACAACGCCCCCTGCCTCGCGCAGCTCGGCTACGCCGAGGTGCCGGACATGTTCGTCAAGGGCCTCGTCGAGGACGTGACCGAGGAAGCCCGGAAGTACGAGGGTGACTTCGGTGGCGCCTTCGGCCAGATGGCCGTCGGCGACACCATCGTCGGCCTGCCGCAGGATTCCGGCCCGCTGGTCTACCTCTACAACGCCACCGAGTTCGAGAACCTCGGCATCGAGGTCCCCACGGATTCCGCATCCTTCATCGAGGCCGCCAAGACCGCTGCCGCTGAGGGCAAGTACATCGCCAGCTTCACCCCGGATGAGGCCACCTACTGGCTGTCCGGTCAGGCCGCCGGCGCCGGCGCCACCTGGTACTCCGCAGAGAACGACCAGTGGGTCGTCAACACCACCGGTGAAGAGACTCAGGCCGTCGCCGCCCTGTGGCAGGAACTGCTCGACGCAGAGGCCGTTGCCACCCACGATCGCTGGGGCGACGCCTACGGCGCCGCAATGGTCGACGGCACCCTGATCGGCAACATCGCTGCCGCGTGGGAGACGGGCTTCGCGCTCGACGGCCTCGACGGCACCGAGTACGAGGGCCAGTGGCGCGTCGCCCAGATGCCCGCCATCAACGGCTCCGAGATGACCGGCCCCAACGGTGGCTCCGGCGTCGCCGTGATGAAGGGCTGCGAGCACCCGGCCGAGGCCATGGAGTTCAACGCCTGGTTCAACACCCAGGTCGATGACCTCGCGCAGCAGGGCCTCGTCCCCGCCGCCACCGCTCCTGCCTCCACCCCGGAGAAGATGTCGCGTCAGTTCGGCGGCCAGGACGTCATGGCTGAGCTGGTCACGGCCAACGAGCGCATGAGCACCGACTTCGGCTACATCCCGGGCTTCCCGGCCGTGGGCGGCGAGATGCAGACGGCCGCCGCGGCCGCCGCGAACGGCTCCGGCAAGGTTGCGGACATCTTCGAGGCCGCTCAGGCTGCTTCGATCGCTGCACTCGAGGACGCCGGTCTTCCGGTTGCCCAGAGCTGATAGCGCTGTGACTCAGTGACACCGGGCCTGGGTGTGGGAAGCTCCCACACCCGGGCCCGGTTTCCGTCCCTCACCCATATGTATTAGGAGAAAACATGAGTTCGCCCAGCGTCAGCGCTGAGCCGAAACGCAGGAAGTGGAGCCGCCAGGCTAGGCATCAGGCGATCAGCGGCTGGGCCTTCGCGCTCCCGTTCTTCCTCGCGTTCTGCTTGGTCTTCGTCGCCCCCATCCTGTCGGCGATTCGTTCGTCGGTGTTCACCATGAAGGCCTCAGGGGGAGGCCTCTTCGGCGGCGGGGAGATGGAGGAGGTCTTCGTCGGCCTCGAGAATTTCCAGACCGTGGCCACCAACGGCGCGTTCTGGAGCGGCATCGGCCGCGTGTTCCTGTTCGGCATCGTGCAGATCCCCATCATGATCGGCGTGGCTCTCCTGCTGGCGCTGCTGATCGACTCCTTCCTCGTGCGACGCCCCGGTATCTGGCGCCTCTCATACTTCCTGCCCTATGCCATCCCGGGCCTCGTCGCCGCCATCGTGTGGGGCTACCTCTACATCCCTGAGGTCTCGCCCTTCGCGGACATGCTCCCCGAGATCCAGGGCTCCCCGTTCTTCCTGTCGCCCCCCATCGTGCTGTGGTCCATGGCCAACATGACCACCTGGACGTTCACGGGCTACAACATGCTGATCTTCCTTGCCGCACTGCAGGCCATTCCCGGTGACCTGTATGAGGCCGCCCGCATCGACGGGGCCTCGGGCTGGAAGATCACCACCCAGATCAAGATCCCCATGGTGGGCAGCGCGGCGCTCTTGGCCGTCCTTCTCTCCATCATCGGCACCGTGCAGCTGTTCAACGAGCCCACCGTCGTCTCAACGCTCGCCACCTGGATGCCCAAGGACTACACCCCGATGATGATGGCGTACAACACGATGATGGGTCTGCTCACGCCCAGCGGCGCCGGCATGGCATCGGCCATCTCCATCCTGATGGCGCTGATCGCAGGGTCGCTCGCCGTCCTCTACTTCCTCGCTCAGCGGAGGCTTCAGAAGTAATGGCAACCAAGACTGCACACGGCAAGCTGGCCACCACGCCGGATGGCCTGAGATACCGCCCTTCGCACGAGGGCCTGCCCCCGCGCTCCATCGCGCCGAGCAAGCTGGCCCGCACCCTCACCCTGGTGCTGCTGGCCTTCATCGCGCTGTACTTCCTCCTGCCCATCGTCTGGGTGGTCTTCGCCTCGTCCAAGACCAAGGGCGACCTGCTCAGCTCCTTCGGTTTCTGGTTCGGCAACGACATCGCCTGGGGCGCCAACTGGGACTCCCTGATGGCGTGGACGCAGAACCTGTTCCCGCGCTGGGTCCTGAACTCGATCTTCTACTCCACGGTGGCCGCCACCGTCGGCACCCTGCTGTCGGTGGCCGCCGGCTACGCCATGGCCAAGTTCCAGTTCCCCGGCCGCAACGCGATGCTCGGCATCGTGATGACCGGCCTGCTGATGCCCGTGGCGCTGCTGACGGTGCCGATGTACCTGCTGTTCTCGCAGCTGGGCATCACCAACACCATCTGGGCGATCCTCATCCCATGCATCGTCTCGCCGTTCGGCGTGTTCCTCGGCAACGTGTACGCCGCCAGCTCCGTTCCCACGGAGCTTCTTGAGGCCGCACGAATCGACGGCGCCGGCGAGGCACGGATCTTCTTCACCATGGTGCTGCGGCTGCTCGCACCCGCAATGGTGACGATCTTCCTGTTCATCTTCGTGGCCACGTGGAACAACTTCCTCCTGCCGTTGATGATGATCAGCTCCGCGGAGCTGAAGCCCGTCACACTGGGCCTCTACGGCATGATGAGCTACTTCGACCCGAACCGTGGTGCGGTCATGTTGGGCGCCCTGCTGGGCGTCCTGCCGCTGATCGCGCTGTTCCTCTTCCTGCAGCGCTTCTGGCAGGCCGGCCTCGCCGCCGGCTCCGTCAAGGGCTGATCAGGCGACACCGCACACGCGAAGCGCGGGGCTGGGCTGCCCGGCCCCGCGCTTCTGTGCGCCCCGGAGCGAGTGAAGGTGGACCTCAGCGGCTGAAGGTGGCCCTGCCGCGCAGGAAGGTGGCCTCCACCGGATCCGGGAGCGTGCGGCCGTCGTACGGGTTGTTCCTGCTCAGTGACTTCGACTGCGCCTTGTCCACGGTCGCCGTCCGGTCCGGGTCGATCAGCACCAGGTTGGCCGGCTCGCCCGGGGTGAGCGGACGGCCCTGACCTGAGAGCGACGCGACGCGCGCCGGCGCATGGCTCATCCGGTCTGCCACCTGTTCCCATGTGAGGCGGCCAGGCTTGACCATCGTCTCGATGACCACCGACAGCGCCTGCTCCAGGCCGAGCATGCCGGGCTTCGCGTCGACGAACGCGTGGTCCTTGTCCTGAGGTGCGTGCGGCGCGTGGTCGGTGCCCACGACGTCGATCGTGCCGTCGGCAAGGCCGGCGCGGAGCGCCTCGATGTGCTCGGGCGTGCGAAGCGGCGGATTGACCTTGAACTTGGTGTCGTAGCCGACCAGTTCCTCGGTGCCCAGGAGCAGGTGGTGGGGCGTGACCTCGGCGGTCACGTTGATGCCGCGCTGCTTCGCCCAACGCACCACCTCGACGCCCTCGGCCGTCGTGATGTGGCACACGTGCAGGCGCGACCCGGTGGCCTCGGCGAGCATCGCGTCGCGGGCGATGATCGTCGACTCCGCAACGGGCGGCCAGCCGCCCAGACCCAACCGGCCGGAGAGTTCGCCCTCGTGGCAGCAGGCG
This sequence comes from Propionibacterium sp., assembly GCA_012837465.1. Taxonomy (GTDB): domain Bacteria; phylum Actinomycetota; class Actinomycetes; order Propionibacteriales; family Propionibacteriaceae; genus Arachnia. The sequence goes on from DURG01000331.1 coordinate 9,909, forward strand.
CCCGGCCCGGCCAGGAACGAATCCTGCGAGTGTTGCGCGATGACGCCACCGAACGGCTTGACCCACTCGAGGGCCCGGCGCATGAGTTGCGGGTTCATCAGGCACATGCCGTCGTCGGAGAACATCGTCACCCGGGCGCGGGAGCGGTTCATCAGGCCCATCTCGGAGAGCTCCTCGCCCTTGAGTCCCTTCGAGATGGCGCCGATGACGACGACATCGACCAGGTTCGCCTTGAGGCCCAGGTCATGGACGTGCTCGGCCTTCTCCGCAGTGTCGGTGACGGGCTGGGTGTTGGCCATTGCGCAGACCGCGGTGTAGCCGCCGCGGGAGGCGGCTGCGGAGCCGCTCAGCACCGTCTCGGCATCCTCGCGCCCGGGTTCGCGCAGGTGCGTGTGCGGATCCACGAGGCCGGGGAGGACGAGGAGGCCGTCGCAGTCGATCGCCTCGGCGCCGCTGGGCGCCTCCTCCACGATGACCCCGTCGGCGAAGTGGAGGTCGGTGCGGCTGCCGTCGGGCAGTTGCACCCCTCGGAGCGTGGTGGCGGACATCTACTTCTCCTCTCCTGCGAGCAGGTGGTACAGCACGCTCATGCGCACGGCGACACCGGCGGACACCTGGTCCAGAATGATCGAACGGGCGGCGTCGGCGGCCGCCGACGAGATCTCCAGGCCGCGGTTGAGCGGGCCGGGGTGCGCGATGCAGGCGCCGTCCTTCAGCATCGCGAGGCGGCGGGGGGTCAGGCCGTAGGCGTCGATGTACTCACGCTCGGAGGGGAAGTAGCCGCCGTACATGCGTTCGCGTTGCACCCGCAGCATCATGGCGACGTCCACCTCGGGCAGCACGTCGTCGAACGCGGAGGTGGTCTCCACCCCCCAGGCCTCGACGCCGGGCGGCATGAGCGTGGGCGGCCCGACCAGCACGACGGAGGCGCCGACCTTCTCCCACAGGAGCACGTTGGAGCGCACGACGCGCGAGTGGAGGAGGTCCCCGGTGATGGCGATCCGCTTGCCCTGCAGGTCGCCGAGGTCGTGGGCGCGCAGGTGGCGACGCACGGCGTGGGCGTCCAGGAGCGCCTGGGTGGGATGTTCGTGCATGCCGTCGCCGGCGTTGACCATCGACGCCCGCACCCAGCCAGCGGCCTGGGCCACCGAGCCCGAGCCGGCGTGGCGCATCACGATGGCGTCGACCCCCATGGCGTCGAGCGTCTGCAGCGTGTCCTTCATGGACTCGCCCTTCGACACCGACGAGCCCTTGGCCGACACGTTGATCGCGTCGGCCGAGAGCCACTTGGCGGCGAGTTCGAAGGACGAGCGGGTGCGCGTCGAGTCCTCGAAGAAGAGGTTGACGACGGTGCGGCCCCGCAGCGCGGGCAGCTTCTTGATGGGGCGCGACTGGACGTCGTGCATCTCCTCGGCCGTGTCGAGGATGGTCCAGATCTCGTCCTCGCTGAGGTCGGCGATGCCGAGGAGGTGCTTCACTGGCCGCTCCGTTCGATGGTGATCAGGTCTTCCCCGTCCGTCTCCGTCAGTTGCACGCGGACGCGCTCGTCGCGGGCGGTGGGGATGTGCTTGCCGGTGACGTCGGCCTGGATGGGCAGGTCGCGGCCGCCGCGGTCGATGAGGGCGACCAGCTGGATGGCGCGGGGCCGGCCGAGGTCCGCCAGCGCGAGCAGCGCGGCCTGGACGGTGCGCCCGGAGAACAGCACGTCGTCGACGAGCACGACCACCTTGTCGTCGATCTCCGCGGGCAGCACGGTGGGGGAGGGCATCCGGGTGGGGTTGCGACGCAGGTCGTCGCGGTACATCGTGATGTCGAGCTGGCCGACGGGGATCTCGTGGCCCTGCTCCTTCGCGATGGCGCCGATGCGTTCGGCCAGCGGGGCGCCGCGGGTGATGATGCCGAGCAGGATCACGTCGTCGCTGCCGTGGTTCTTCTCGAGGATCTCATGCGTCATGCGGGTCAACGCCCACTGCATCTCGTCTGCACTTACGACGGCGCGCGGCTCCATGGCACCCCTTCCGTGGTCGGTGGTGAATCTACCGCACGGACCGGTACGTGGGACCTGTGAGTTCGGTATAGAGTGCGTGCCATGAATCTGCTCCCTCTTGAGGTCCTCCCAGGCTGGCCCCAGCCGGAGCCCGTCTCCGATGCCTTCCTCTTCTTCCTGATGGTCCTGGCCCCGATCGGCTTCGCCCTGATCGTGACCCTCCTGTACTTCGGCCCGAAGCTCGCCCGCGAGCGTCGCGAGCGCGAACTGCAGTCGAGCGCCAGCACCGAACTCGAGACCAGCCGCCCCAACCGCGCCGTCGACACGCACTGACGCGTCAGTCGCGGTACTCCTTCGGCGGTTGCAGCGCACCCTCGGGGAGCACCGCCCGGCCGGGCACCCTGACCCTCCTGGCCTTCCGCGGCGCGGGGAGCCCGGAATCCAGCCACGCCTGCGCCTCCGCCCGGGCCTGACGGGTGGACTCGCCGAGGATGTCCGTGGCAGGGGTGATGATGACCTCATCGGTGAGGTCCAGCTTGCCCGAGCGCCGCAGTTGCTCGGCCACGACGTCCCGGATGCCCGACAGGTACAGCCTTCCACCGCCGGCGTGGAGGTCCTCGGAGTAGTCGTCGAGCAGGTCGATCAGCGTGGCGCCGATGTTCTCCACGTCCCGCATCCGCAGGACGACGACGGCGCGCTCCACCCCGTCGGTGGACGGCAGGCGGTCGTTCAACGTCTGCGCCCCGGAGAAGAAGAGGTCGCCGTAGACGTTGAGCACCGTGACCTGCCCGGCCGGCAGCACCTCGGGTGCGTCTGATTCGACCAGTTGGTCCGCCTCGTTGCGGTTGAGTTCCCGGACGGTCACGGAGCGGTAGGACCGCACGAGGTTCATCACGATCGCCAGGGCCACGCCGGTGAACACGGCCACGGGAACCGAGAACAGCAGCGACGCCAGCAGAGTCACCGCGAAGCCCGCCGCAGCGGTGAGATTGGTCCGCATGATCGACACGACGTCGCGCAGGTTGATCGACGCGATGGCCGCCACCACCATCAGGGCGCCGAGGGCGGCCATGGGCACGACCTCGATCACCGGCCCCAGCAGGAGGATGATGACGAGCATCCAGATGCCGCAGAAGATCTCGTTCCACCGCGACTTCGCTCCCGCGGACACCACCAGCGCGGTCTGGCCCACCGAGCCGCCCACGGGAATGCCGGAGAACAGGCCCGAGACGATGTTGCCCATGCCCTGGGCAGACATGTCCGTCGACACGTTGACCTTCGAGCCGTCTGGGTTGTCGATGCTCTGGGAGACGCCCGCGCCCTGGATGGCGATGACCGCGGCCAGCGCTGCGGCGGCCAGGACGAGTTCGAGGCTGATGAGGCCCAGGTCTGGCAGGGAGAGGGCAGGGAGGCCGGCCGGGATGGGGCTCACGTCCACGACCTGCTCGACTGACTGCCACCCCACCAAGACGAGCAGCAGCGTCGGCACGGCCAGGCCCACGAGCGTCGACCACGTGGAGAAGCGGGTGCGGTTCGCGAGGAGCACCAACCCGAGGGCCAGGACGCCCAGGACGACGGCCGACAGGTTCCACGAACCGATGTTGGCAAGCAGGTCGATGAACTGGGCCACCTCGTTGGGGCCCTCAGGGGAGTAGCCCACCATGGGCGTTCCTGGCCTACCTCGCCTTCACCGCGCCGCACGACCCGCTGCAGGTGCCCGACGAGTGGCTCGATCGTTACAAGGGTCGCTACGACGACGGCTACGACGCCGAGATCGGCCGCATGATCGACTCGCTGCGGGAGCTTGGCAAGCTGGACGACACCGTCATCTTCTTCCTCTCCGACAACGGCGCCAACCCCAAGGAGCCGCACTTCTACACGCCCAACACGGTGGAGCAGATCGAGCGCGACTTCGACAACTCGCTGGACAACTACGGCCGGATCGGCTCGTTCATCTCGGTGGGCGGCGCCTGGGCCGAGGTGTCCAACACCCCGTTGTCCTACTTCAAGACCACCACGTACGAGGGTGGCATCCAGACCCCGCTCATCGTGGCCGGCGGCCCCGTCGAGAAGCGGGGCATCGTCACCGATCAGATGCTGCACGTGGCAGACATCGTGCCCACCATGCTGGAGTTGGCGGGCCTCGAACGGCCCACCGAGCGCAACGGCGAGGCCGTACCCGAGCTGTACAACCTGGGCGACGACCCGCGTGAGAAGCACGACCTGGCCGAGCAGATGCCCGAGAAGGTCGCCGAGATGCAGGCTGCGTGGGACGAGTACGCAGAGCGCGTCGGCTACATCGAGGGCAACGGCGTCTCTGCGGTCGGGGAGCTCGGCGGCGTGGAGCGCTTCTTCGAGTACCGCCTGCCGGAAGACTGAAGATCAGCTGATCCAGGCTCGATGACATCCACCAGCACCTCACCACCTCGGCCCCTGCTCGTGCGGCTGCTCCCCACCGAAAGCGAGATTCCCTCATGACAGAATTCTTCCGGCAGGTCGCCTCCGTAGGCGTGCCGATCTTCGTGATCAGCTCCATGCTGAACGTCGGCCTCACCCAGAAGCCGCAGAAGCTGCTGGGGCACCTCAGGAACTGGCACTACCTGGTGCGGATGATCGTGGTGAACCTGCTCGTCGTGCCAGCCCTGATGCTGCTGGCGATCACCATCGTGGACCTCGACACCGTCTACGCCGCGGGCCTGATGCTGTTCAGCATGTGTGCCGGCGCGCCGTTCCTGATCAAGCTGACGATGCCCTCCGAGAACGACCTGGCACTGGGGGCCACCGTCCTCATGGTGCTCATGGTGGCCACGGTGCTGTGGCGGCTGCGGCGATGATCGTCGCGAGCCAGAACTTCACGGATCCGAACATCTTCGTCGTCGTCAACGTGGTGAACACGTTGGGCATCATCATGCTGATCGCCATCGCCAAGACGCTGCACGGCGACAACGAGCCGGCGCTGCTAGACACCCCCGGCGCCGACATGCCCGCCCGCACCCCCGCTGGGTGAGCGGTCCCTGAGCGTCCGCCCTTCGTCGCTCGTAGAACTCGCGCTCAAGGACCAACTAGTTGCGGCTGCGCTCCTGCGCCCTCAGCGCGCGCCTGGCCTCGTCGAGGCGCTCGGTGACGCTGCGGCGCACCTGCTCGGTGGGCTCGTTGTCGTCCAGCCACGCCTGCACCGTCGCCACGAGGGAATCGGTGACCAGCGGGGTGGGGAACAGCCAACGCAGCGCGGTGCCGACGGTGGCGTAGCCACGCTGGCCCCACGTGCCCTCGCGGCGCGAGATCTTGCCGAGGAGGTCGAGGTAGGCGGCCGGGTAGGGCTCGAGCACTTCGTCCTGGCCGTAGCGCCAGAAGCCCATGCAGATCGCGCGGTGGGTTTCGTTCGGCACGTCCGGATCGTCGGTGGCCAGAGCCCACGCCTGCGCCTTGGAATCCGCCTGCGGCACGGCCGCGCCGGCACCAGCGGCCTGCTCCTGGCCGGCCGAGGTGTTGTCGCGGTCCAGTTCTGCGGAGATGTCGTCGTGGGTGAACGCGCCCAGCTTGGCCAGTGCGGCAGTGATCGCCCAGCGCATGCCGGTGTCGATGGCCAGGCCCTCGGGCACCTCCTCGCCGTCCAGCCAGCCACGGATGAGCTCGATGCCCTCTGGGGAGCCGACGTTGGCGACGAGCGCCTTGGCGAGCAGCACCTGCTTGTCGGAGCCGGGCTCCGCGTCCTTGAGGAGCTTGGCCAGGCCGCCCACCCAGCGGGTGTTGAGGTCCGCACGCAACTCGGGGGCGGTGAACGCCAGCGCGGCGTTGCTGGCCTGGGCGAGCAGCGTGGAGACGCCGGCCATGTCGTGCTCCGACGGCAGGGCGGCCTGCACGAGGCGCTTGTACTCCTGTGCGGGGAACTCGGCGTCGCGGGTCATCTCCCAGAAGGCGGTCAGCACGACGGCCCGGGCCAGCGGGTCCTTGAGTTCGCCGATGTGCTCGACGAGTGCGGTGGCCGAAGCCTCGTCGAGGCGGACCTTCGCGTAGGTGAGGTCGCCGTCGTTGAGCAGCACCACGTCGCCCTTGTGGACGCCCTGGAGCTGCTCGATGGCGGTGCGCTCGCCGTCGATGTCGGTCTCGACGTACTCGCTGCGGGTGAGGCCGTCCTCGCCGAGCGAGTAGATGCCGATGCCGAGGCGGTGCGTCCGTAGCGTCGGCCAATCGGGATGGGCGGTCTGGACGACGTCGAAGCGGGTGAAGCGGCCCTCGTCGTCGACGTCGAACTCCGCGGCCAGCGTGTTGACGCCCGAGGTCTCGAGCCACTGCGCAGAGAACCAGGACAGGTCACGCCCGGAGGCGGCCTCTAGCTCGACGAGGAGGTCGCCCAACTCGGTGTTGCCCCAGGCGTGCTTGTTGAAGTACTCGTGCACGCCGGCCAGGAAGGCCTCCTCGCCGACGACCGAGACCAGCAGCTTCAGGACGGAGGCGCCCTTGGCGTAGGTGATGCCGTCGAAGTTCTGCTCGACCTTCTCGAGGTCACTCATGTCGGCCGCGATGGGATGCGTGGTGGTCATCTGGTCCTGCAGGTAGGCCCAGGCCTTGCGCTCGTTGCTGAACGAGGCCCACGAGTTGGCGCCCGTGTCGTAGCGCTGCGAGATCTTGTCGTTGGCGTAGTGGGAGGCCCACTCGGCGAACGACTCGTTGAGCCACAGGTCGTCCCACCAGCGCATGGTCACCAGGTCCCCGAACCACATGTGGGCCAGCTCGTGGAGGATCGTGTTGTCGCGGGCGTCGAGCTCGCGGGAGGTGACGCGGGAGCGGAACAGGTACTCGTCGCGGAACGTGACGCAGCCCGCGTTCTCCATGGCGCCGGCGTTGAACTCGGGCACGAAGATCTGGTCGTAGGTGGAGAAGGCGTACGGCACGCCGAACGACTCCTCGAACACCTCGAAGCCGCGCTGGGTGGTGGTGAGGATCCGGTCCGCGTCGAGGTATTCGGCAAGCGACTGGCGGCAGGCCACCGAGGCGGGGATCTCCTTGCCGTCGGTGGTGATGGTGCCGGGCACGACGTGGAAGTCGCCGGCCACGAGCGCGGTGATGTAGGTCGACATGCGTGGGGTCGCCTCGTGCTCGAAGCACCCGAAGCCGTCGCCGATGTCCTCGGGGTCGACGCGCTCGGCGTTGGTGAACACCACCCAGTGGCTGGGCGCGAGCACGGTCAACTGGAAGGTGGCCTTCTGGTCCGGCTGCTCGGCGTTGGCGTACATGCGGCGGGCGTCGGCGGCCTCGAACTGCGTGTACAGGTAGTGCTTGCCGTCGGCCGGGTCGACGAAGCGGTGCAGGCCCTCGCCGGTGTTGGAGTAGCGGCAGATGGCGATCACCCGCACCACGTGGGTGCCCTCCGCCAACTCGGGCAGGGGGAGGCGGTAGCCGTCGAAGGCCGAGGTGTCGAAGCGCTCACCGTCAACGGTGGCCTCGATGATCTCGTCGGCGATCAGGTCGAGGTGGGTGCTGCCACCCATGGACGAGAGGGTCAGCTCCGTGGTGGACACGAACTGCTTCTCCGGCTGTTCGACGTCGCGGCCTGTCAGGTCCACAAGGACCCGGTACGCCTCGGTGCTGATGACCTGGGACCGTGCGACGGCCTCGTCGCGCGTGATGTTCGCCGTAGCCATGAGGTGGTTATTCTCCTGTTTCGGTGTCGTTTGCCCTTGTCAGTGACAAGCGCTGTGGACATTGTTCTACTGAACTGCGCAAATCGTGGGATTTCCGCCCCAATCGGACAAGTCCTTGCGACAACGTTAGCGATCCCGACAAGTCCGTGCGTTGTGCAACGATGATCGCCATGACCGAACACATCGAGTCCGGAGTCGAATCGCCGGAGTTGCGCCGTGAGTGGACGGAGCTGAACCAGCGGCTGACGGAGGCCCAGGAGGCCTACTACGGCGCCGATTCACCCACCATGTCCGACGCGGACTACGACGAGGCCATGCGCGCCCTGCAGGCCCTCGAGGAGGCGCACCCGTCGTTGGTGACCCCCGATTCGGTGACCCAGCGCGTGGGCGCGGCCCGCATCACGGAGTTCGGCCCCGTCGAGCACCGTCGCCGGATGCTGAGCCTCGACAACGTCTTCTCCGACGAGGAACTCGAAGCCTGGCTCACCCGCACCCCGGCGGACCGGTACCTGTGCGAACTCAAGATCGACGGCCTGGCCATCAACCTGCTCTACCTCGACGGCCGGCTCAGCATCGGCGCCACGCGCGGCGACGGCCGGGTGGGGGAGGACGTCACCCCCAACGTGGAGACCATCAAGGGTGTGCCGCGCAGGCTGAAGGGCAGCGACGTGCCATCCGTGCTGGAGGTGCGCGGCGAGGTGTTCTTCCCGGTGGCCGCCTTCGAGGAGCTCAACGAATCGCTCGTGGCCGACGGCAAGGCGCCGTTCGCCAACCCCCGCAACGCGGCCGCCGGCTCGCTGCGCCAGAAGAATCCGGCGGTCAGCGCGGCCCGCCCGCTGCGGATGATCGTCCACGGGGTGGGGGCCGTCGAAGGTGCGAGGTTCGCGTCGCAGTCGGACGCCTACGCCCAGCTCAAGGAGTGGGGCCTGCCCGTCTCCGAGGCCTACCAGGTGGTGGGCACTGCCGCGGAGGTCGAGGCTTTCGTCGAGTACCACGGCGAGCACCGCCACGACCTCCTCCACGAGATCGACGGCATCGTCGTCAAGGTGGACCAGTTCTCCGAGCAGGAGCGCCTGGGCACCACGTCGCGCGCCCCGCGCTGGGCCATCGCCTTCAAGTACCCTCCCGAGGAGGTCAACACCAAGCTCCTCGACATCCTGGTCAACGTCGGCCGGACCGGCCGCGTCACGCCCTATGGCGTCATGGAACCGGTCTTCGTCAGCGGCTCGACCGTGGAGATGGCCACGTTGCACAACCCGTTCGAGGTGGAGCGCAAGGGGGTCCTCATCGGCGACACGGTGGTGCTCCGCAAGGCCGGCGACGTCATCCCGGAGATCGTCGCCCCCGTCGTGGCGCTCCGCGACGGCACCGAGCGCGCGTTCGTGATGCCGACGCACTGCCCGTCCTGCGGCACCGAACTGCGGCCGGAGAAGGAGGGGGACAAGGACATCCGCTGCCCCAACTCGCAGACCTGCCCCAGCCAACTGCGTGAGCGGCTCTTCGGCCTGGCCTCGCGCGGTGCCTTCGACATCGAGGCCCTCGGCGAGCGCGGGGCCGACGCGCTCCTCAGCGCGGGGCTCCTCGCCGACGAGGGCGGCCTGTTCGACCTCACTGCCGAAGACCTGCTGAAGACCGACCTCTACACGCGCGAGGCCAAGCCCGCCGACGGCGACGCGCGCCAGCACAACGGCCGGGTGCTCTCGGCGACGGGCGAGAAGCTCCTCGCCAACCTCGAGACAGTCAAGGGCCAGCCCCTGTGGCGCGTGCTGGTGGCGTTGTCCATCCGCCACGTGGGCCCCACCGCCGCCCGCTCGCTGGCCACCCGCTTCGGCTCACTGGACGCCATCCGGGCCGCCTCGCTCGAGGAACTCGCCTCGGCCGACGGCGTGGGCGGCGTGATCGCCGAATCCGTGCAGAACTGGTTCGACGTGGACTGGCACGTGGCGATCATCGACCGGTGGGCCGCCGCCGGCGTCCGGATGGCCGACGAGGTCGATGAGGCCACGCCCCGCACCCTCGAGGGCCTCACGGTCGTGGTCACCGGATCGCTGGAGGGCTTCACCCGGGACAGCGCCAAGGAGGCCATCCTCAGCCGCGGCGGAAAGGCCGCAGGCTCGGTCAGCAAGAACACCGACTACGTGGTGGTGGGGGAGAACGCCGGCTCCAAGGCCGCCAAGGCGGAGGACCTGGGCCTGCCGATCCTCGACGAGGCCGGTTTCATCACCCTTCTCAACAAGGGCCCGGAGGGGCTGGGATAGTAGGGGACATGCGAATCCACATTGCCACCGACCACGCTGCATTCGAGTTGAAGAACTACCTCGTCGAGCGCCTCGAGGAGGACGGCTTCGAGGTCACCGACCACGGCGCGCACGAGTACGACGCGCAGGACGACTACCCGCCGTTCATCATCCCCTGCGCCGAGGCCGTCGTCGCCGACGAGGGCTCCCTGGGCATCGTGCTGGGCGGCTCGGGCAACGGCGAGCAGATCGCCGCGAACAAGGTCAAGGGCGTGCGCGCCGCGCTGGCCTACAACGTGGAACTGGCCACCTTGGCCCGTGAGCACAACAACGCCAACGTGGTCTCCCTGGGCGGCCGCATGGCCTCTCTCGAGGAGTCCTACGAGATCGTCAAGGCGTTCGTGACCACCGAGTTCCCGGGCGAGGAGCGCCACCAGCGCCGCATCGACCTCATCACCGAGTACGAGGAGCGCTGACTCAGCGCCCCTTCGGATTGAGCCGACGGAACCGCTCCCGGTCCTCCGTGCTGCGGTCCCGCTGGGGGAGCAGCCTGGCGCGCAGCGCCCGCTCCCGGTCCACCAACCCGGAGACCCCGTCGCGCCCGAATTCGCGGCGCTTCTGCTCCTCGCTCATCCGGCCAGTGTAGGTCCTCCGATACGCCCGCCCGGTCCTCGCGGGTACTCAGGACGCGGGCATGGCAGCGGTACGGTGGGCGTCATGCCTGAAGGTCACGTCATCCACCGGCTCGCAGCCGAGTACACCACCACGTTCGGTGGCGCCCAGGTGTCGGTCACCTCGCCGCAGGGACGGTTCGAGGCGGCGCCCCTGGACGGCTCGATCCTGCTGCAGGGCGAGGCCGTCGGGAAGCACCTGTTCCTCGACTTCTCCACGGGCGACGTGGTCCACATCCATCTCGGCCTCATCGGCAGGATCCGCTTCGAGCCGCTCGCCCCGCCCGTCGGCGAGGTCCGGCTCCGGGTGCACAACGGCGTGACCGCCGCGGACCTGCGCGGGCCCCAGTGGTGCCGCACCATCACGCACGACGAGCGCGACGCCGTCGTCGAGGCCAGCGGACCCGATC
>DURG01000332.1 GCA_012837465.1 Propionibacterium sp.
CCGAGATGACGCACTCGTGGTCGGCGCAGGACTACGAGCCACATGACACTCTGCCCTTCGCCGGCCCGCTGCCCGGAGGTGGCGGGGCGATCTACGCAGCCACCGGCTACAACAAGTGGGGAATGGCCAACGCGGTGGCCGCGGCGCTGAACCTCAGCCAGCAGCTCCTCGGCGGGCAGATGGCCTGGGCGGATGCGCTGAACAACCGCTCGTTGAAGCTCGGCACGGTGGCGCATGTGGTCAAGAACACTGTCGGGGTAGCGGGAGAGTTGGCGAAGGACTGGGTTGCCGCGGAACTGAAGGCGCTGCCGGATGAGGTCCCCGCTGAGGGGGAGGGCGTCGTCGGGCGGGTTGATGGGAAGCCGGTGGCGGCGTAGATGGCCCCGCCGCCCCCGGGCAGCGGGCCGGCGAAGGGCAGAGTGTCATGTGGCTCGTAGTCCTGCGCCGACCACGAGTGCGTCATCTCGGCTCCCGGGAAATGTTCCTTCGTCCAAGCCTCGAGGCTGTCGACCGCCTCCGACTCCCGGTCGGTCCTACCCGTCACGTGCCCGTTGCCGCCCACCATCAGCAGTTGACCCTCGGGCGTCTCGACCGTGCGCAGCGAGCGTGTCGGCGCGTCGATGCTCAGGTACATGCCCTGCGGGATGGCCCCCGCCGGCTTGTGCATCGTGACGTAGGAGCGCTGCGGCACCAGCTTCGCGAAGTGCCCTCCCCTGTCCAGGAAGGGCGCACCGGTGGCGAGGATGACCTCACGGGCGGTGAGCTTCCCGCGGCTGGTGGTGACCTCGACCGGCTGGCCCGACGTGGCGTCGGTGACCCGCACCCCCTCGACGAGCACGCCGCCGTGTTCCACGAACTGGGCGCGCAGGGCGTCGAGCACGAGGAGTGGGTCGATCTGCAGCTGATCGGGCAGGCGCAGCGCACCGGCCACTTCAAACGGCAGCTCGGTGGGCTCCGCCATCTCGACGGCGAGCCCCACCTGCCGGCACGCCTCGTGCTCGGCCTCCAACTCCTTGAGGCCCTTCTCCGTCGTCGCGTAGGTCCACGCGTCGCGGACCTGATACTCAACGCCCTTCTCATCCATGAAGCGACGCAGCCAGGCCTGCCCCTCGCGGTTGGCCTCCAGATAGGCGGCGAGCATCTCCGGCGAGTGCCGCTCCAGGATCGTCGAGAACTGGCTGCCCTGCAGCAGCGACAGCTTCGCGGTGGTGTGCCCCGTCGTGACGCCACCCAGGCGCTGGTATTCGAGGATGACGACGTCCTGCCCGGACCGGGCCAGCAATACACCGATGGCGAGCCCGGTGAGCCCAGCCCCGACGACGACCGTCTCGGGCCGCAGCCCCTCCAAGTCGACGTCGTCTGACAGAGCAAGATCTGGATGCCGGTCGAACCAAACTGTCTTCATGAGTCATCATCGCTCACTCGGGCCCCTGGCGCTAGGTGTACTGACCACGGAGGTTGAGTACGCGCGGCGGGTCTGCTGGACATAGGGGAAGACCTCTGAGTGAAGTGTGGGACTTACGACAGAACCCATTTCACGAAACAGAGGTCTTCCATGCCCCACCGTAACGCCATACTCACCGAAACCGGACGTCTGCACCTGGCCCAGCTCGTCGTTGACCAGGGCTGGACCCTGCGGCGAGCCGCGGAACGTTTCGGTGGCGCGGTCAACACCGCCCGCCGCTGGGCGCAGCGTTACCGCGAACAGGGCCTGGCCGGGATGGTCGACAAGTCCTCTCGCCCGAAGCATTGCCCGCATCAACTCTCGCAGCGCACCGAGCGTCGCATCGTCGGGTTGCGTGTCACCAAGCGCTGGGGCCCGGCCCGGATCGCCTACCACCTTCACCTGAACCCCTCGACGGTCCACAAGGTCATCAGGCGCTACGGCTGCCTACCCCTGCGATGGACCGATCCTGCTACCGGAGCCAGGATCAAAACCTCACGCGCCGAGAAACGCCGCTACGAGCACGCCGCCCCCGGCGACCTGGTCCACGTCGACATCAAGAAACTCGGCCGGATCCCCGACGGCGGCGGCCACAAAGTGCTGGGCCGTGCCG
>DURG01000333.1 GCA_012837465.1 Propionibacterium sp.
CGCGGGCGACCGGCTCAACCAGCGTTACGCTGCGATGCTCGTTCCTCGCAGGCAGCGGCTCAACCGGCGTCACCCGGCGATAGCGCTAGCATGACCCGCATGCAGCAGGCACAGCGATTCGCAGCGGGCTTGACGCCCCTGCCCACCGCGGCCCGCGTCACCCGCGCCCGTGGCGTCATCCGGTGGCGGGTCATCTCGACGGTGATCTCGTTCGGGCTGCTCGCGCTGTTCTGGTGGCTCTTCGGCCGCGACTGGTCGCGCGCCTGGACCATCGGCATCGTCACCTTCTGGGTGCTGTCCTCGATGTTCTGGCTGGTACTGGCCGCCGTCGGGTTGAGTCGTGCCAAGAAGGACCTCGCCGCCATCCCCGACGGCGTGGCCTTCTACCTTGACCCCCGAGGCATCGAGTTCGTCCATCCCGCGGCCGCGCAGGTGCCGTGGGGTGACGTGACGGCGCTGAAACTGGCCGGCCGCAACTTCGGCGCCGGGCCGGACCTCGTCGTCGAGGCTGGCGGCCAGCAGGTGGCCAAGGTGCCCGTCAGCTTCCTCGACGCCACGCCTGCCGTCATCGACTCCGCGGCCCGCGCGTACTCGCTGGGCCGCGTCCACCTCGACGCGAGCTCGATGGACAACCTGCTCTGAGGCCTCGATCCGTCCAGCACGCTCGGGAGCGGGGATGTAGCCCCCTCATGCCACGGGATTCTGGGGACGCGATAGGCTGAGAAACGTACGACTTCACCTAAGAAAAGGGGCTCCCATGCCAGTTGCAACTCCTGAGGTATACGCGGAGATGCTCGATCGCGCGAAGGCGGGCAGCTTCGCCTACCCGGCGATCAACGTCTCCTCGTCGCAGACCCTCCACGCCGCCCTGCAGGGCTTCGCCGAAGCCGGCTCGGACGGCATCGTCCAGGTCTCCACCGGTGGTTCCGAGTACTTCTCCGGCCCCACCATCAAGGACAAGGTTGTGGGTGCCACTGCGTTCGCCGTGTTCGCGCAGGAAGTGGCGAAGAACTACCCCATCAACGTGGCCCTGCACACGGACCACTGCCCCAAGGACAAGCTGGACAGCTTCGTGCGTCCGCTGCTTGCCATCTCGGAGGAGCGCGTCGCGCGCGGCGAACTGCCCCTGTTCCAGTCCCACATGTGGGACGGCTCGGCCGTTCCCATGGAGGAGAACCTCCAGATCGCTGACGAACTGCTCGAGCGTTGCGCCAAGGCCAACATCATCCTCGAGATCGAGGTCGGCGTCGTCGGTGGCGAGGAGGACGGCGTCGAAGCCGCCATCAACGAGAAGCTCTACACCACCATCGAGGACGGCATGCGCACCATCGAGGTCCTCGGCCTCGGCGAGAAGGGCCGCTACATGACGGCGCTGACCTTCGGCAACGTGCACGGCGTGTACAAGCCGGGTGCCGTCAAGCTGCGCCCCGAGCTCCTCAAGGAGATCCAGGACGCCGTCGGCCAGAAGTACGGCAAGGACAAGCCGTTCGACCTCGTCTTCCACGGTGGCTCCGGTTCCTCCGCGCAGGAGATCTCGGATGCGGTCGACCACGGCGTCATCAAGATGAACGTCGACACCGACACGCAGTACGCCTTCACCCGCCCCGTCGCCGAGCACATGCTCCGCAACTACGACGGCGTGCTGAAGATCGACGGCGAGGTCGGCAACAAGAAGATGTACGACCCCCGCGCGTGGGGCAAGGCTGCCGAAGCCGGCATGGCCGCCCGCGTGGTCGAGGCCTGCGAGCAGCTCCGCTCGGCTGGCCAGTCCGCCAAGTGAGCTGGCTGACTGAGTTGACTGACTGACCGACCGAAGGCCCCGGGCACATCGCCCGGGGCCTTCTGCCTGCCCAAGCAAGTCGAACCTGTGCGGCAAGTCTCCCGCACAGGTTCGCAATGCCCACCCCGCCGTCGACCCCACGCCGGGGGCAGGTCCAACCTGTGCGGCAACTCCCCCGCACAGGTTCGACCTACCTGACCCCCGCCCATGGGAGCGGCTGAAGCAAGTGGAACCTGTGCGGCAAGTCCGCCGCACAGGTTCGACCTGCCTGGGCCGGGCATGGGAACGGCCCCTGCAGCAAGTGCTGCAGGGGCCGTTGCCGGTGGTCAGCCCTTCTTGAAGCGGACCATGTTGTTGAAGATCTCCTTGGTCACCCACTGGTAGGTGTAACCGCCGCCAGCCTTGGGCTTGGCCTCGATCACGTCAGCGGTGATGAAGGAGCGGCAGCCGCCGCGGCCGGTGAGGGCCGTGTCGCACTCGGTGCGCCACTTGCGGTCGTCGCTGGTCCAGGAGCCCGTGTTGGCCAGGGGGTTGGCGCCCCACTCGGCCCGGGTCATCTTGGGCAGGTAGGTGAGGTTGTTGAACACCCACCCGTTGCGCTGCTGGAACTGGCCGCCCACCTGGCTGATCTGGGTGCCCCAGATCATGGTGCGGCAACGCACGGTCTGGGAGAAGGGCTCGCAGACGGTGAACCACTTGCGGCCGTTGACCTCGTGCAGGCCGGGCGTGTTGTACACGTCCTTGGGCTCGGCCGGCTCCTCCGTGGGCTCCGGGGCGGGGACGGTGACCGTCTCGGTGGGAGTCGGCACCGGCTCGACCGGCATGTTCTTCCAACCGAACACCGCAGAGGTCCAGGACTGGCTGCCGCCGTCGCCGTCGGCCTCGACACCGGTGATCTGGATCACGTAGTTGCCGGGGGCCGCCTCCACGAAGAGGCCGGTCTCGTTGGGCAGGAGCCCGTTCCACGCGTAGAGCGCATCCCAGCCGGAGCGGCCGAGGTGGTCGAAGCTGAGCGCCGTCTTGCGGCTGGCCTCGATCGGGTTGCCGGCCGCGTCGGCCTCCAACACGTCGATGGTCAGCTTGAGCACGGGCTGGTTCTGGATGAACGCCACCGTCGGGAGGTCGGTGCCGCCCTCGTAGATGTGGCCGGCGTCGACCAGGTCATAGTTGAACGTGGCATCCCAGCACTGGCCCTCGTCCCACGTGTCGCACTTGGTGACCTCCACCATGCTCGGCAGGCCGTACAGCTCGGGGAAGATCTCCATGTTGCCGTAGTCGCCCGCGAGCCCGGCGAAGGGGACGGTCAGCTCATCGGCGCCCTCGCCGCTGGTCAGGGTGACGAAGCCGGTGTAGGTGGTCCCCTCAGGGGCCGTCGGGTCCGGGTTGATCGTGACGTCGACGGTGGCGGTGCCGCCGGCGGGGACGGTCACCGTCTCGGCCGAGAAGGTCACCGCGGTATCGAACAAGTTGAAGCCAGGCGTGTTCTGGGTGCCGTCCATGCCGTAGTCGGGGTCCACGCCGATCTCGGTGGAGAGGGCATCGACGTAGTCGAGGGCCCAGGTGACGTCGGCATCCGTGGCGTTGGAGATCGTGAGGGTCTCGGTGTGCGCGCCGTCGGCGGACTCGCCGGCGGAGATCTTGCCGGGGGAGACCACGTGGGCCTGCTGGATGGCCTGGTCCACGCGGATCAGGCCGGCGCCCTGACGGTGCGCCGCGTCGAGGATCGCGACGTTCTGGGCGAGGACCTCGGGGTTGAGCGCGGGCTCGGCCGTGTTCTGCAGGCGGTCACGGATCTCGGTGGCGGCCAGGTTCGGGTCGGCCTCGAGCATCAGGGCGACGGCGCCCGCGACGTGCGGGGCGGCCATCGAGGTGCCGGACATCGTGGCGTGCGCGCCCTTCTCCAGCGGGTAGGTCGAGCGGATGGACCCGCCCGGCGCGCCCACGTCGGGCTGCAGCGTCAGGTCGGAGGCCAGGCCCCACGAGGTGAAGTCAGAGGCCATGCCGCCGGTGGGGTTGGGCATCGAGGTGGTCTCGCCGGTGAACTCGATGGTGCCGGGCAGCGCCGCGAGG
This sequence comes from Propionibacterium sp., assembly GCA_012837465.1. Lineage (GTDB taxonomy): Bacteria > Actinomycetota > Actinomycetes > Propionibacteriales > Propionibacteriaceae > Arachnia. Next base: position 3,851 of record DURG01000333.1, read on the forward strand.
ATCTCGGCGCCCGCATCCTGGGTGATGGTCACGACGGGGATGGTGATCTCCGTGGCGCCCTCCACCGTCGCGTTGATGTAGCCGGGCGCGTTGTTGGCGATGACCAGCGCGGAGGCGCCGGCGTTCTGGGCGGCGAGCGCCTTCTCGTGGAAGGAGCACGTGCCGCGCGAGGTCAGGGCGACCTTGCCGGTCAGGTCCTCGGTCTCGGCGGCGCAGCCCAGGGGATCCGTGGTGCCCACGAGGGGCAGGCCGTTGAGCGCGTCGCTGGCGTCGGGGGACTCCGAGGCCTGCAGCCAGCCGGTGCTGATGGGGCCGGCCTCGGTGGTGACGACCAGTTCGTCGAGCAGCACGTGGCTGTTGTCGAACGAGGCCACGTTGATCGAGAGGTCCGAGGAGCCGGGGGAGCCGAGCGTCATGGTGTACATGTCGCCCGCGTTGCCGGCGGAGTTGACCACGACGACGCCGTTGCGCACGAGGCGGTCAGCGGCCTTGGCCGTGGGGTCCTGCGGCGAGTTGGCGAAATCCGAGCCGAGGCTCATGTTGACCACGTCCATGCCGTCCGCCTCGGCGCGCTCGAGCGCATCGAGGATGATCTGGGTGTCCGTGGAGCCGCTGCAGCCGAAGACGCGATAGGCGCCGAACGAGACGTTCGGGGCCACGCCGACGACGTCACCGTCGGCGCCGACGATGCCGGCCACGTGGGTGCCATGGCCCTGGCAGTCATCCGGCGAGCCGCCCGGCTTGGGCACGGGCTGGTAGTTCTCCGCGGTGGGGTCCGCGTTGTAGTCGTCGCCGACGAAGTCGTAGCCGTAGGGGATGCGCTCCGACGGGAACGCGGTGCCGCCGTCGGTGCCACCGCCGCCGAGATCCGGGTGGTCGATGTCGATGCCGGTGTCGACGATGCCCACCTTGATGCCGGTGCCGTCGAGGCCCAGCTCGTTCTGGGCGATGTCCGCACCGGTCTGGGCGATCGCGGTGAGGAGGCGCGGGGTGACTTCCTGGGACTCGGGGACCGAGACGATGCGCACTGGGTAAACGGACTTCACGCCGGGCAGTTCGGCGTAGACCTCCGCGGTGGCCGCGTCGGCGTCGACCGAGACGCCGTTGAAGAGCCGCTCATAGGTCTTGTTCACTTGGGCGGGGCGGCCGGCGTCGCGTGCCTCGTCGATGAAGCTGCGCTGCTGGCGCTGGATGTTGATCCGGTTGCCGCCGCTGGCGGTGGGCTCGCTTTCGAATTCCACGAACCACTTCTTGGCGTTGAGCCAGGTGGCGGTGCGGGATTCCTTGGTGACGGGATCGTGGGGCACGCTCAGATCTCCTCGATCTGGGGCGCCGTAGGCGGTGAGTGGTGCGAGCGCGACGATTGCGGTCAGTGCAACCGTGGCTCCGCGACGCCAGAAGGCAGCTGAGGCCATGGGCTTCTCCTATGAATGGGGCGGATGAGAGCAACCTAGCCCCTCAGGGGGTCGCTGGTGGGGTGTGCGCCACACAGTGGACTCCGGTCTGATGGCACCGGCTCGGCCGTATCCGCGCAATCCGGATGAGCGGTCACGGTTTGATAACGGACCTTTGCATCTCCCGGAAGGAGTGCTAGCGTTAACATTAATGCCGGATCGGGCGTCGCAGCACGATCAAGCAATTGGTACGAAGGAGTACATGTGACCAAACTTCTCGAGCTGAAGAACGTCAGCAAGACGTTCCCAGGTGTGAAGGCGTTGCAGAACGTCCAACTGGACCTGCACGCCGGCGAAGTGCTGGGCCTGTGCGGTGAGAACGGTGCTGGCAAGTCCACCCTCATGAAGATCCTGACCGGCATCTACACCCCTGATCCGGGTGCCGAGATCTGGCTGCAGGGCACGAAGGTCGACGTGCGCGACGTGAACCACGCGCGCGAGCTGGGCCTGAGCATCATCCACCAGGAACTGAACATGGTGCCGGACCTCACCGTCGCCCAGAACCTGTACCTCGGGCGCCCCGGCAGCTCGAAGGGTGGCTTCGTCAACGACAAGGACCTCAACAAGATGGCCGGGGACCTGTTCGACCGCCTCGGCATGGACATCAACCCCAAGAGCTACATCCGAGACCTCTCAGTGGCACGCCAGCAGATGGTGGAGATCGCCCGCGCGCTGGATTTCGACTCCAAGATCCTCGTCATGGACGAGCCGACGGCGGCGCTGACGCTGCAGGAGACCGACGCCCTGTTCGGCATGATCCGTGACTTCGTCACCCCCGAGACCGGCCTGATCTACATCTCCCACCGCATGCCGGAGATCGAGGAGATCACGGACCGCGTCACCGTGCTGCGCGACGGCGAGTATGTCGGCACCGTCGTGACCGATGACGTCGAGATGCGCGAGATCATCTCGATGATGGTGGGCCGCGAGGTCTCCGGGGAGGCCCGCCCGCGCACCACCGTCGAATCGGACGAGGTCCTGCTCAAGGTGGAGGGCCTCAACACCAAGCACCTGTTGCGCGACATCAGCTTCGAGGTGCGCAAGGGCGAGGTGCTCGGCTTCGCAGGCCTGATGGGCGCCGGCCGCACCGAGGTCGCCCGCGCCGTGTTCGGGGCAGACCCAAAGCAGAGCGGCGATACCTACCTCCACGGGCAGAAGGTGAACATCCGCACGGCCGCAGATGCGGTGCGCAACGGCATCGGCTACCTCTCCGAGGACCGCAAGACCTTCGGGCTCCTCCTGGAGCAGGACATCAAGCAGAACGCAGTGATGGCCGCCATGAAGGATTTCAACATCGGCGGCTTCATCCTCGACGGCAAGATCAAGACCGTCGGCCAGGAGATGAGCGACAGGCTGCGCGTCAAGACGCCGAGCGTCAACCAGCTGCTCGGCAAGCTGTCGGGCGGCAACCAGCAGAAGGTGGTCATCGCCAAGTGGCTCGTGCGCAACTGCGACGTGCTGATCTTCGACGAGCCCACCCGCGGCATCGACGTCGGTGCCAAGGAGGAGATCTACGAGTTGATCGAGCAGTTGTCCGGGCAGGGCAAGGCGATCATCGTCATCTCGTCCGAGCTGCCCGAGGTGCTGCGCGTGTCCCACCGCATCGCCGTCATGGCCAACGGGCGAATCACCGGCTTCCTCGACAACGCGGACGCCGATCAGGAAAACATCATGGAACTTGCCACCGTCGGCAAGACGCAAGTAGTAGATGGAGCAGTCGCGTGAGCACAAGCGCTGAAGGAACCCGGGCCGAATCCTCGAGTGGATTGAGCCGATTCCTCAAATCGTCGATCCAGCAGGTCTTCGTCTTCGCGGCGCTGATCCTGATCTACATCTTCTTCATGTTCGCGGCGCCGAACTTCGCCGAACCGAAGATCGCCCTCGACATCGTGCAGCAGGCCGCCTACATCGGCGTCATGGCCCTCGGCGCGACGTTCATCATCGCCACCGGAGGCATCGACCTGTCGGTGGGTACCGGCATGACGCTCGTGGCCGTCATGGCCGGCGTGTTCCTCTCCGGCGACTGGATGAACCTGCCGCTCGGCGCCGGCCTGGTGCTGATCCTCCTGGTGGGCGCCGTCATGGGCCTGCTCAACGGCCTCAACATCTCCGTCCTCGGGTTGCCACCGTTCATCGCCACGCTCGCGATGATGATGGTGGCCCGCGGTCTGGCGCTGGTGATCTCCGGCAAGGCGACGATATCGATCGCGAATCAGGGCTACGTGTGGCTCGCCAACGGCGAGATCATCCCCGGGCTCAAGAACGCGAGCCTGATCTTCATCCTCATGGCCATCGTCGCCGGCGTCCTGCTGAACAAGACGCTGCTCGGGCGCTACGCCATCGCCATCGGCTCCAACGAGGAGGCCACGCGCCTCTCCGGCGTCAACGTCAAGTTCTGGAAGACGATGGTCTACGTGACCGCCGGCGTCTTCATGGCGCTGGGCGCCATCCTCTACTCCGCCCGCTTCGGCTTCGTCCAGCCGGCTGAGGGCGTGGGCTTCGAGCTCAACGTCATCGCCGCCGTCGTCATCGGTGGCACCTCGCTCTCCGGCGGCCGCGCCAACATCATCGGCACCGTCGTCGGCGCACTGATCATGGAGACCCTCAAGAAGGGCCTCCAGATGATGGGCATCGCCCAGGAATGGCAGCTGGTCGTCACCGGCATCGTCGTCCTGATCGCGGTGTTCGTCGACATCGTCCGACGCAAACGCGCCTCGGCCGTCTAGCCCCTCGAACAACCAATCACAACCCCCATACCGGGAGGGCGGTCCTCCCACAACCGAAAGGAAACCGCTATGCGCATGATGCGCTCCACGCTGGCTCTCGGAGCCGTGCTCGCCCTGGGCCTGACGGCCTGTGGCACCTCCACCCCCGCCGAGACCGAGGCTCCGGCCCCGGCCGACACCACCACGGCTGCCGCCCCCGTCGAGGAGACCACTCCCGCCGACGAGACCGCTCCGGCCGAGGAGACCACCCCTGCCGATGAGGGCGAGACCACCGACGGTGACGTCCCGCAGGGCAACGGCGAGACCATCTACCTCGTGTCCAAGGGCTTCCAGCACCGCTTCTGGCAGGCCGTGAAGGAAGGCGCCGAGCAGGCCGGCGAAGAGTTCAACTACAAGATCGAGTTCGTCGGCCCGCAGGCCGAGACCCAGGTCACCGAGCAGCTCAACATGCTGCAGACCGCGCTCGACACCAAGCCGGCCGCCATCGGCCTGGCCGCGCTCGACTCCAGCGCCGCCACCCCGCTGCTGGACCAGATCGCCGCCGCGGACATCCCGCTGATCGCGTTCGACTCCGGCGTCGACACCGACCACCCGCTGACCACCGTGTCCACGGACAACGCCGCCGCCGCAGGCGAGGCCGCCAAGCACATGGTCGAGCTCGTCGGCAACGAGGGCACCGTCGGCCTGGTCTGCCACGACGAGGTCTCCGTCACCGGCAAGCAGCGCTGCACCGGCTTCCAGGACTGGATGAAGGAGAACGCTCCTGAGATCAACGTCCTGACCCCGCAGGTCGCCGGTGAGGTTGGCCTCGCCGCCGACACCGCCAAGTCCATGATTCAGGCCAACCCCGACATGGTCGGCATCTACGGCACCAACGAGGCCGCCGCCTCCGGCGTCATCCAGGGTGCGAGCGAGACCGGCGCCGACATCGTCGTCGTCGGCTTCGACTCCGGCAAGACCCAGCTCGAAGCCATCCGTGACGGCCGTCAGGCCGGCGCCGTGACCCAGGCCCCCGTGCTCATGGGCTACGAGACCGTCGTCGCCGCCATCAAGGCCATCAACGGCCAGGAACTGCCGAAGGTCATCGACTCCGGCTACCAGTGGTACGACGCCTCCAACATGGACGACGAAGAGATCGCTGGCAACCTCTACGAGTGACGTGACGGTGGGTTGATCCACCGCACCCATTCACCGAACCCGGGGCGCCTGTCCGCCACCCGCCCACCTCGCGTGGCGAGGTGACGGCGGGCGCCCGACCATTACCCGACGCAGCCACACCGGCCGCCTGCGCCGAAGCACACCGTGCCGGAACCCCAGAACTCAACCAAAACGATCAGAAGAAGGTGTGATTCGTGACCAACTACCCCAAGATCGGTATCCGTCCCATCATCGACGGCCGCCGTCGCGGAGTGCGAGAGTCGCTCGAAGACCAGACGATGGGCATGGCGCTGCGCGTCAAGGAACTCTACGAAGCAGAGTTGAAGTACCCGGACGGCTCGCCGGTGCAGGTCGTCATCGCTGACTCGACCATCGGCCGCGTCCCCGAGGCGCAGGCAGCTGCCGCCAAGTTCAAGGCCGAGAACGTCGGCCTGACCCTGTCGGTCACCCCCTGCTGGTGCTACGGCTCCGAGACGATCGACATGGATCGCACCATGCCGCATGCGATCTGGGGCTTCAACGGCTCCGAGCGCCCCGGTGCCGTCTACCTGGCCGCCGCCCTGGCCGGCCACGCCCAGCTGGGCATCCCCGCCTTCGGCATCTACGGCGAAGAGGTCCAGGACGCCGACGACGACTCCATCCCCGATGCAGTGCGCCAGCGCCTCCTCGACTACGCCCAGGCCGGCCTCGCCGTCGCCCTGATGCGCGGCAAGTCCTACCTCTCCATCGGTGGCGTGTCCATGGGCATCGCAGGCTGCGTGGTGAAGGAGGAGTTCTGGAACTACTGGCTGGGCATGCGCAACGAGTACATCGACATGGTCGAGATCGAGCGTCGCATCGAGCTGGGCATCTACGACAAGGACGAGTACGAGGTCGCCTACAAGTGGGTTCGCGAGAACCTCAAGCAGGGCGAGGACTTCAACCCCGAGGAATGGCAGCGCGGCTCCGAAGACCACGAGAAGTGGTGGGAGTGGAGCGTCAAGATGGTGCTCATCGGGCGCGACCTCATGATCGGCAACCCCAAGCTCGCCGAGATGGGCTTCGAGGAGGAGGCCGTCGGTCACGGCGCCCTCGTCTCCGGTTTCCAGGGCCAGCGCCAGTGGACCGACTACCTGCCCAACGGCGACCTCATGGAGACGCTGCTGAACACCCAGTTCGACTGGAACGGCAAGCGCCAGCCCCAGCTCCAGGCCACGGAGAACGACAACCTCAACGGCGCGTCGATGATGTTCAACTACCTGTTGACCAACAGGGCGCAGATCTTCTCCGACGTGCGCACCTACTGGAGCGCGGATTCGATCGAGCGCGTCACCGGCTACCGCCCCGAGGGCAAGGCCGCCGGCGGCCTGATCGATCTTCGCAACTCGGGCGCCACCACCCTCGACGGCACGCTCGCCGCCAAGGACGCCGATGGCAACCACTGCATCAAGCCCTGGTGGGAGCTCTCGGATGAGGACATCCAGGCCATGATCGACGCCTCGTCGTTCCACCCGGCCAACACCGGCTACTTCCGCGGCGGTGGCTTCTCCACGAAGTTCCGCTCCGCCGGTGAGGTGCCCGTCACCATGACGCGCATCAACTGGGTCGACGGGCTCGGCCCGGTCATGCAGTTGGCCGAGGGCTACACCGTCGAACTGCCCGAGGAGGTCGCCAAGACCATCGAGCTGCGCACCGATCCGGGCTGGCCCTCCACCTGGTTCGTGCCGAACCTGACCGGCGAAGGCGCCTTCACCAGCGTCTACGAGGTCATGAACGCATGGGGCGCCAACCATGGCGCCATCACCTACGGCCACATCGGTCACCAGCTCATCACGCTGGCCTCGATGCTGCGCATCCCGGTGAACATGCACAACGTCGAGCGTGAGCGGATCTTCCGCCCCAAGAACTGGCTGGGCTACGGCACGTCGGATCTCGAGGGTGCAGACTTCCGCGCCTGCGCTCAGTTCGGCCCGATGTACAAGTAGTAAACTCGCTCCTGAGCCTGGCCGGCGACCACGTCGCCGGGCCAGGCTCAGGAAGCTCCGTTCTTCAAGGAGATGTCCGTGTCCACCGTCACCGCCCTCGCCGTCGACCTCGGCTCGTCGTCCGGCCGCGTCATCGCTGGCACCTTCCGCGACGACCGCATCGAGGAAGTGGAAGTCCGCCGCTTCCCGCACGAGGCGCGCCTCGTGTCCGGCGATGACGGCACCGAGTACCTCTCCTGGGATCTCGAGTTCATCTGGCAGGAGATCGTCGCGGGGCTCCGCGAGGCCGTCGCCCAGTTCCCCGACGCCGTGAGCGTCTCCGTCGACACCTGGGGAGTCGACTACGTGCCCCTCGACGCCGACGGCCAGCCGCTGACGCCCGGCCGCGCCTACCGCGACGAGCGCACCATCCGCACCCACGACGCGTTCCGCGAGCGGCTCTCCGACGAGGCGCTGTGGGCCGCCACCGGCATCGCGCCGGCCACCATCAACACCGCGAACCAACTGTTCGCCTACCTCCAGGAGGAACCGCAGCTCGCGGCGCAGACCGCGCAGATCCTCCTGCTGCCCGATTACTTCACCTACCTGCTCTCCGGCGAGCGCGGCTGGTCCCGTTCGCACGCGTCGTCGTCGGCCCTCATCAAGCCCGGCGCCCACGAGTTCTCCGCCGACGTGTTCGAGGCCCTGGGCATCCCACGTTCGTGGGTGGGCGACATCACCGCCGAGCACACCGTCGCCGGCCCCTGCATCATCGAGGGCCTCGAGCAGCTCACCGTCGTCCGCGCGGGCGCCCATGACACCGCCTGCGCCGTGCACGCGCTGCAACGCGACGTCTCGCAGGAGTCCTACTTCCTGAGCTGCGGCTCCTGGTCCGTGCTTGGCGTGCTGCGCGACGAGCCGCTGCTCTCTGACGACGCCCGCGCGCTGGGCCTCACCAACGAGGCGACCGCCGACGGCGGCCTGCGCCCCCTGTTCAACATCACCGGCCTGTGGATCCTGCAGGAACTCCAGCGCGACTGGGAGGCCCAGGGCCGCACCCACGGCATCGTCGAACTCATCCGCCTCGCCGAGGCCTCGCCGTCGACCGGCGCCACGATCAACCCCGACGAGCCGCAGTTCGCCCTGCCGTTCGAGATGGAGAAGCGGGTGCTTGCGGCGCTCGACGCGCAGGGTGTCGACACCGAGGGCCTCGACGAGGGCGCGATCACGCGGATCGTCCTCGAGTCGTTCGCCGCGCGCTATGCCCGCGGCATCGCCGACCTCGCGGCCCTGACCGATGCCCCCGCCCAACAGCTCAACCTCGTGGGCGGCGGCTCCCGCAACAAGCTGCTGTGCCAGCTCACGGCCGATGCGCTGGGCGTGCCCGTCGTCGCGGGGCCGGTCGAGGCCTCCGTGCTGGGCTCGCTCCTGGCCCAACTCGAGATCATGGGTCACCTCGACCCAGCCGATCGCAACGCGGTGATCGGCAGCACCGCCCGAACAGAGGTCTTCGAGCCACGATGAGAAACGGCCAGCAACGCGCCAACCTGCGCGACATCGCCGAGGCCTCCGGGGTCTCCATCCAGACGGCCTCCCGCGTGGTGCGTGGGGTCGACGTGGTGGCGGAGGCCACCCGCAAGCGCGTGCTCGAGGCCATCGAACGCCTCAACTACCAGCCCAACCTCGCGGCCCGCTCCCTGTCGGCGGCGCGGACCGGTTCCGTGCACATCATCGACGCCGTGCCACTGCTCCACGGCCACTCCACGACCTTCGTCGCCATCACCCAGGCACTCTCCACCCTCGAACTGCACACCTCCACCTCCGTGCTGGGCTCCACCGAGAAGCTGGACACGTTGGAGCTGCGCCACCTGGTGCCGGTCAGCGCCGACGGCGTGATCGTCCTCGGCGGCCGCACGGAGTCGTGGACGTGGATCGAGACCGTCTCGTCCCGCCTCCCGACGGTGTGCGTCGGCGAGGTGGACCTGCCGCAGTCGGCGATCGGCGTGTCCGTCGACCACCGCTCCGGCGCCATCGCCGCCGTCGAGCACCTCATTGAACGGGGCGCCCAGCGGATCGTGCACATCGCCGGCCCGCAGGACTGGACGGACGCTCGGATGCGCCTCGTCGGCTATCAGGAGGCGATGCTGGTGGTCGGCATGGAGGAGACCGTGTTGTATGCCGGCTCATGGGACGCCGGTGCGGCTGCCGGGGTCATCGATGACCTCCCGCCAGACACCGATGCCGTTTTCGCCGCCAACGACCAACTGGCCCTGGGCACCATGACCGCCCTCCAACTGGCCGGTCGTTCCGTGCCGGGCGACGTTCGCGTCGTCGGCTATGACGACGTGCCAGGCTCCGAGTGGTTCCTGCCCGGCCTCACCACCGTCCGTCAGGACTTCCGGGGGATGGGCGAACAGGCGGTCAAGTCCCTGGACCTGCTGTTGAAGGGCAAGCCCGCCGAGTCGACCGTCATCACACCCAGCCTGATCGTGCGCGACAGCGCGTGACAATCCGGGTCCCGAGTGCCCGCGAGGAACGAGCGGACGCATCGAGGGACGAACCAGCCCATCTGAAAGGAACGCCCATGCTCTACGGCCCCATGATCCATCCCGAACTGCTCGACGCGCTCGGCCGCGCCGGCCACGGCAGCAAGATCCTCATCACCGACGGCAACTACCCGCACCAGACCGGTGCGCCCGCGGCCGCCCGTCGGATCTACCTCAACCTGGCGCCGGGCCTCCTCGACGTGGGCCAGATCCTCGACGTGCTGAAGCAGGCCGTGCCGATCGAGCAGGCCGGCATCATGGTCCCGGCGCCGGACGCCCCGCCGGAGCTGCGCCCCGACAAGATCGAGGCGCACGACGAGTACAAGGCGGCGCTGCCCGACGTCGAGTTCGTCGAGATCTCGCGCTGGGACTTCTACGACGAGGCCAAGAAGGATGACGTCGGCATCGTCATCGCCTCCGGCGAGCAGCGGATCTACGCGAACCTGCTGCTCACCATCGGCGTGCGCCAGTAGCCGCGGGGTTCGGGGCAGCGCCAGCGAATGTCGAAGGGCAGCGAGGCGTTGCCCACCGGGTTGACGTGACGCGCCGACTCTCTGCCACTTCGATCTATGATCGAAGTAGGCCAGTGAAGGGTGGTCGAGTGCTGTGAAGACGACGACGCGTCTCTCGGAGGCCTACGAAGGGGCCCGCATCGAACTGATCGACGACAGCTCGCGCTACGTCATCATGAGTGACTGCCACCGCGGCGACGGCTCGAAGTCCGACGAGTTCCTCAAGAACAAGAACACGTACACCGCCGCGCTCGACTACTACTGGCGCAGCGGTTTCACCTATGTCGAAGCCGGCGACGGCGACGAGCTCTGGGAGCACGACTTCAAGCACATCATCCGGGCCAACCGCGCGGTGTGGGAACAGTTGCTCCCGTTCCACCGCGCCGGAAGATTCATCCGGATGTGGGGCAACCACGACTTCGCGTTGGCCGACCCCCAGTTCGTTCGCCAGCACCTGTGGAATGCGAAGAATGTGGCCACCGGGGAGCCGGAACCGTTCTTCGACGGCCTGGAGCCGGTTGAGGCGGTCGTGTTCCGGGTGAAGGAGACCGGTCAGGACATCCTGCTGGTGCACGGGCACCAGGGCGACCTGCCCAATGATCAGGCCTGGCGGTTCAGCCGGTTCATGATGCGCGCGTTCTGGCGGTATGCGCACGCGTTCGGGTTCCACAGCCCCACCAGCCCCGTGGCCAACGCGGACAAGCGGCACAAGGTGGAGCGCAACTACACGAAGTGGATCAGCCAGAACAGGGTGGCCCTCATCTGCGGCCACACCCACCGCGAGCGGTTCCCTCGCGACGGCGCGGTGCCCTACTTCAACTCGGGCAGCTGCGTCTACCCGTCACACATCACTGCCCTGGAGATCGAGGGTGCGAAGATCTCCCTCGTCCGGTGGCGCGTCGACCCCAACGAGGACGCGGTCCTGGAGGTCACCCGTCGGGTGATGGCGGGGCCGGAGCCGCTGTCGAAGTTCGACCTGCGCGACACCTGACGTTGCGACTAAACCCCATGCCGGGCCCACGGCGTCGTAACAGGTATGGAGGTACTCGTGTCTGAGCGCAAGCCCACCGTCGCTGAGGTGGCAGGGGGATTCGATGCGTTCGTGCGCAGCCGCCGGCCCCATCTGTGGCGCGCCGCTTGGCTCCTCACCGGGGACAGGCACAAGGCTGACGACCTGGTGCAGACCGCACTCGGCCGCACCTACGGCCGCTACGAGGCGCTGGGCAACGACCACAAGTTCGAGGCCTACGTGCGCACCGCCATGTATCGCACGTATGTGTCGTGGTGGCGCCGGCGCTGGAACGCCGAGGCGCCGTCGGACGAGGTGCCGGAGGCATCGACGGATGACGGCGACCAGGCCGTCAGCATCGACGTGGTGCGCGCACTGGCGTCGCTGCCGAAGATGCAGCGAGCGGTCATGGTGCTGCGGTTCCTCGAGGACCGCCCGGTGTCCGAGGTCGCGGAGCTGCTCGGCATCGCCGAGGGCACCGTCAAGGCCCACACCTCCCAGGGACGCGCCGCACTGCGCGCGTCCCTCCACCTGAACGAGGAGGACCAGCCATGAGCGACGAGCAACTCTCCCACATCTTCAAGCGCGACCTGCCGAATCAGGGCGACGGGCGGTGGGCCGACGAC
>DURG01000334.1 GCA_012837465.1 Propionibacterium sp.
AGCGGGGGCCGGCACTGCGGCCACCTGCACGGGCGGCGGCGGATAGGTGACCTCACCCTGGTGGGCGATGGTCATGGTGCGGATGACCTCATCATCGAAGTCGACGTTCGCCTCGCCGTCCTTCTCCGGGGTCATGAGGCCCAGCGCGTTGACGAGGTTGGTGCCGTAGAGCTGCGATGACTGGCCGGGCAGGCGTGAGGCCAGGTCTGTCCAGCCGATGATGGTCACGCCGTTGTCCGTGACGTAGCTCTCGCCGGGGCGGGTGAGTTCGCAGTTGCCGCCACCCTGGGCGGCGAGGTCGACGATCACGGAACCGTTCCTCATCGAGGCCACCATGTCGGCCGTGATGAGCTTCGGCGACGGGCGGCCGGGGATGGCGGCGGTGGTGATGATGATGTCGGTGATGGGGGCCTGCTCGGCGTACAACTCCGCGGCGCGGGCAGCGTAGTCGGCGCCCACCTCCTTGGCGTAGCCGTCGGAGCTCACGCCCTGGTCTGCGGTGGCGACGTGCAGGAACTTCGCGCCCATGGATTCGACCTGCTCGGCGGTCTCCGGGCGCACGTCGGTGGCGGAGACCACCGCGCCCATCGAGTTGGCGGCGCCGATGGCCGCCAGGCCAGCGACGCCGGTGCCCGCGACGAGCACCTTGGCCGGCGGCACCTTGCCGGCGGCGGTGACCTGGCCGGTGAAGAACCGGCCGAAGGCATGTGCGGCCTCGACGACGGCCCGGTAGCCGGAGATGTTGGCGAAGGCGCTCAGCGCATCGAGGGCCTGCGCCCGCGAGGTGCGCGGCACCATGTCCATGCTCATGGCGGTGATGCCGCGCTCCGCGAACTGGTCCGCGACGCCCTCGTTCTGCCTCGGGAAGAGGAACGAGAAGAGGATCGCGCCGCGCTTCATGAGGTCGAGTTGCTGCGGCAGCGGGGCGTTGACCGTGAGCACGATGTCCGCGCCCCAGGCCGAGGCGGTGTCGACCACCTGCGCCCCGGCGTCGAGGTATTGATGGTCGTCGAACGAGGCGAGGGCGCCGGCGCCCTGCTCCACGATGACCGAGTAGCCGAGTTTGAGCAGACCTTCAACCGTCTTGGGGGTGGCGGCGACGCGCGTGTCGCTGGCCTCCCTGGGCACACCTATGTCCATGCGGCCACGCTATCGGTACCCGCGGGAGGTATGGGGCCGGGGGTCGCAATCGGGCTCGACCCGCCGTCGCGCCGCCCTCCCCGCCAACGCCTATCTCACCGCGCCAACGCCTATCTCAACGCGCCAACACCTATCTCACGGCGCCAATGGATATTCCTCTCCACCTGCGAAGCCGCTCCCCGCTGCCGATATATCACGGGCGAGGAAACAGGTCGGTGGCCCTTCGAGATGTCCGTTGGCTCCGTGAGATGAACGTTGGCAGGGAGCGATGAACGTTGGCGCGGAGAGCTGGCGTCGACGCCGTGGCGCGACGGTGGAGCCGCCGACGCCGCCACTCTCGCTGATCCTGGGTTGATAGTTGTCCACAGATTCCCACAGCTCTTGTGGATGACCTCGTCGAAGCCTTGAGATGGAGTCATGAACTACACCCAGCTGATCCGGCATTCAGAACTGGCAGCCACGGGCCTGACGGCCAACGACATCAGGAAGCAACTCGCACAAGGCCATCTCCACAAGGTGCGTCACGGGGTGTACTCACGGGAGCAGGTGGAAGGCATCGAGGAACACATGCAGCTACTCACCGCCACCATTCCTGTGGTCCACCCCAGCAATGTGGCCAGCCACGCCACCGCAGCGTTGATCCACGGCCTCCCCGTTCCCAACGAACTGTTGTCACGCGTCTGGATGACCCGACGAACCTCAGGGCACGGTGATCACGCCAAGGATCTCGTCGTCCGCGCGACGCCCCTGACCGACGGCGAGGTCATCGTGGTCAACGGGCGCAACGTCACGTCGGTCGCCCGGACGGTGACCGATCTGGCCCGGACGTTACCGCCGAAGTGGGGCGTCGCAATCGTCGATGCGGCACTACGCCTCCAGGTGCCGCGCGAACAACTCCGCAGTTCCTTGGCCAAGCATCCCAAGCTGCCAGGGTTGCGTAAGGCCCGCATGGCGATCGATTTCGGCAACCCGAAGGCGGAATCCCCAGCCGAGTCGATCAGTCGGTTCCACATCTGGCGGGCAGGGCTGCCCATGCCGGAGCTGCAGGTGGAGCACTTCGATCACAACGGGGTCTTCATCGCGCGCACGGACTTCTTCTGGCCGGAGTGGGGCGTGTGCGGGGAGGTGGATGGCAAGTGGAAGTACGACCAACTCCTGAAGCCCGGTCAAAGGGCCGGCGATGTCGTCTTGGTGGAGAAGCGACGCGACGAAGGCCTCCGGCAGTTGGGTTACTGGCCGACGCACTGGGACTGGGCAGTCGCCAACAACCAGGACGCGCTCATCACCCAGATCCTCGGAGCGCGGGATCAAGCGGCTGTTCCGAAGGCGAGTTGACGACAGCGGATGGCC
>DURG01000335.1 GCA_012837465.1 Propionibacterium sp.
GGGGCCCCGCGCAGGAATGCGCGGGGCCCCTTCGAGTGGGGGGCTACTTGGTGAAATCAGCGAGGGTCTCGCGAGCCTGGTCCAGCCAGCTGGTGTAGGTCTCGATCGACTTCTTCGCGTCCTTTGCCTTCTTGGCGTCGCCCTTGGCCTCGGCCTGCTCGAGGTCGGCCTCGAGCTTGGCGATCTGGGCCTCGAACATTGCCACGGTGCTCTCGGCACGTTCCCGCGCCTCCGGGTCCGTCCGGCGCCATTCCTCTGCCTCGAGTTCGGCGACCTTGTCGCCCACCTTGCGGACGCGGGCGTCCAGCTCGCGCATGGCATTGCGCGGCACGTGGCCGATCTCGTTGAACTTCGAGAGGAACTCGCGGTGGGTGGCCTTCGCCGTCTCCACGTCGGTGACGTCCTTGAGGTCCTTCTCGACCTGCTCGACCAGCGCCTGCTTGGCCGCCAGGTTCTCGCCCTGCTCGCCGTCGACGGCGCTCTGTGCCGCGGTGCGGGCGTTGAAGAACTGGTCCTGGATCGCGCGGAAGCGCTGCCACAGCTTGTCGTCATCGGCGCGGCGGGCGCTGCCCGCCGCCTTCCAGCGCTGCATCAGGTCGCGGAACGCCGCGGACGTGGGGCCCCACTCCGTGGAATCGGCCAGCGGCTCCGCTTCGGCGATGATGGCCTCCTTGAGGGCCTTCGACTCGTCGCGGCGAGTGTTCAGTTCGGCGAAGTGCGCCTTGCGCCGACGCGTGTACTGCGTGCGGGCCGAGGAGAACCGGTGCCACAGTTCGTTGTCCGTGGCACGGTCGATGCGGGGGAGCGCCTTCCACTCGTCGAGGAGCGTGCGGAAGCGGTCCACGCCACCGCGCCAATCAGTGCCGGCGCCCAGTGCCTCGGCCTCGACGACCATGGCCTCCTTCGCGGCGATCGTGGCGGCGTTCTGCTCGGCGCGGGCGGCCTTGCGGGCCTCGATCTGCGCCGGCAGCACCTCAGTGAGGGCTTCGAGGCGGGTTATCAGTGAGGCGAGGTCGCCGACGGCGTTGGCCTCGGCCACGTTCGTCTTGGCGGTCTCGATCGCGGTCTTGGCCTCCTCGGGGGACATCGCCTGCGCCTTGACGCGTGATTCCAGGAGGGTCACCTCCGCCGCGAGGTTTTCGTAGCGGCGGACGTAGAACGCCATGGCCTCTTCGGGGGTGGAATCGGGGATCTGCCCGACACTTCGCTCTGTGTCACCCGTGATGACGTAAACCGTGCCGTCCTCATCGACACGACCGAAATCTGCGGGCGCTTGCGGTTCGCTCATGGGCCCAATCTAGCCGGATAGGGTGGCCATGTGCTCGTTCAGCCCATACCTGTGTCCCCATGGCAAGCAAATTGTTATCTTGTGACCGCCGCAGACGATGTCAGCGAATGCGTGATCATCGATCCGGGCATCACGGCCTTCGAACCGGTCGAGGCCGCGCTGCGGGAACGGGGCCTGACCCCGGTGGCGATCCTGGCCACCCACGGCCATCTGGACCACGTCGGCGACGCCCACAAGCTGGCTGCGGCCCACCGCCTGCCCGTATACCTGGCGGAGGCGGACCAGCACCTCCTCATCCGGCCGGGCGAGGGTCTCGGCCCCCACGGATCCGCGATGATGCTCCAGATGACGGGCGCGGAGACCCTGCCCGCGATCGAGGACGTCCGCGACTACGGCGACCCGTTCAACGTGGCCGGCCTCGCCGTCGAAACCTTCGCCGCCCCGGGGCACACCAAGGGCTCGATGCTGTTGCAGGTCACCTCCCCGGAGGTCACCGTCGTGTTCAGCGGCGACGTCATCTTCGCCGGTTCGATCGGGCGCACCGACCTGCCCGGCGGTAGCATGTCCGAGATGCGTGAGTCGCTGCAGCGCATCGTCGAGCACTTCCCGGCGGACATGCCGCTCCTTCCCGGGCACGGCCAGGCCACGGTCCTGGGCCAGGAGCTCGCCACGAACCCGTACCTGCAGCCCGGAAACCTGTGAGGAACAATCCCTTGTCCCGCCCCAAGCCCCTGAGTGGCTTCCCCGAGTTCCTGCCCGCCGGCCGCTTCGTGGAGAACCGCGTCCTCGACGTGGTGCGCACCACCTTCGAACTGCACGGTTTCGCGCCCATCGAGACCCGCGCCGTCGAGCCGCTGGACCAACTGGCGCGCAAGGGCGAGATCGACAAGGAGATCTACGTCGTGCGGCGGTTGCACGCCGAGGCCGGCGACGCAGATGAGCTCGGCCTCCACTTCGACCTCACCGTCCCGTTCGCCCGCTACGTGCTCGAGAACTCCGGCCACCTCGCGTTCCCGTTCCGCCGCTACCAGATCCAGAAGGTCTGGCGCGGCGAGCGTCCGCAGGAGGGCCGCTACCGCGAGTTCACCCAGGCCGACATCGACATCGTCGGGCAGGGCGCCCTCGCCGCCCACCACGACGTCGAGATCCCGCTGGTGGCCCTCGACGTGTTCGAGAAGCTGCACACGGACCTCGGCCTGCCGCCGGTGAGCCTGCACGTCAACAACCGCAAGCTCCTCGAGGGCTTCTACCGTGGCCTCGGCATCGAGGACGTCACCGCGGTCATGCAGCGCGTCGACAAGTACGACAAGATCGGGCCGGCGGCCGTCACCGAACTCCTCACCAGGGATCTCGGCGTCGGCCAGGCCCAGGCCGACGCCTGCGTGGCGTTGGCCGGCATCTCCGCCACGGATGAGTCCTTCGTCGACGACGTGCGCAGGCTCGGGGTCGACCATGAGCTGCTGGACGCCGGGCTCGAGGAGCTCGCCTCGCTCATGCACGTGGCGCGCGCCTCGGCGGGCGGCCGGCTGGTGGCGGACCTCAAGATCGCCCGCGGCCTGGACTACTACACCGGCACGGTCTACGAGACCCTGCTCGTGGGCTCTGAGAAGCTCGGCTCGGTGGCCTCCGGCGGCCGCTACGACTCGCTCGCCACCGACGGGAAGAACACCTTCCCCGGCGTGGGCTACTCGTTCGGCATCACCCGCATCCTCGCCCCGCTGATCGGGCAGAAGAAGCTGGGCGCCTCCCGCGCCGTGCCCAGCGCCGTGCTGGTGGCGGTCGACAGCGAGGAGACCCGCGAGCAGGCCATCGCCGTCGCCGCCGCGCTCCGCTCCCGGGACATCCCCGTCGAGGTGGCGCCGAAGGCGGACAAGTTCGGCAAGCAGATCCGCTACGCAGAACGCCGCGGCATCCCGTTCGTCTGGTTCGGCGCCGGCCACGACGACTCGGTCAAGGACATCCGCAGCGGAGACCAGGCAGCGGCCTCGCCCGAGACCTGGACCCCGCCCGCCGAAGACCTCCACGTCGCCGTCACCGCTGGGGGTTGAGCCTGCGAGCTCTGCGAGCAGTGTCGAAACCGCTGACGCATGTCGGACAGGTTGTCACCAGCTTGGCGCCGCAGCCTCTGCTGGGGCCTTCACCTGGGACAACTAGGCTGGTTCCATGTTCGACGCGCTGCGTGCCAAGCTGCTGCGGCAGATCAACAACCGCCCCGTGGAGCGGCTGGCGCCCATCGCCCGGGCCGCGGCACAGCTGGATCTGAGCACCCGCTCCGACCATGAGCTCAGCGCCGCTGCCCGGACCGATGCTGGGGAGTCTGCCTCCTCTGACGAGGCGTTGGCGAGCTACCTCGCTGCGAGCAAGGAACTGGCCGACCGGCATCTCGGGATGCGACCCTTCGAGGTGCAACTCCACGCCGCGGCCGCCCTGCTCCGGGGCCTGTCCGTGGAGCAGGCGACGGGGGAGGGCAAGACCCTGGTGCTCGCCCTCGCGGCCGCCTGCTGCGGCCTGGCCGGGCGGCGCGTGCATGTCCTCAGCGCCAACGACTATCTCGCGGAGCGCGACGCGCAATGGATGGGCCCGCTGTTCAGCGCGCTCGGGCTCAGTGTCGCATCGGTGACTGGGCACACGCCACAGGCCCAACGCCGGGAGCGGTATGCGGCGGACATCGTCTACGTGCCTGTGGCCGAGGGTGGCTTCGATCTCCTCCGCGACCGGATCGCGATGTCCGCCGATGCCCAGGTCTCGCCGGTGCGCGACGTCGCGCTCATCGACGAGGCCGACGCGGTACTCCTCGACGAGGCGACCGTGCCGCTCGTCCTCAGCGCAGAGGCCGGCACTGCGGAGAGGATCGACCCGCGCATCATCGAGGTGGTCGAGTCCCTGGAACGTGAGAGTGATTTCGCGATCGACGACGACGCGCGCGCGGTGCACCTCACCGACGCCGGCCTCACCGCGTTGGAGGAGGCGCTACCCGGTCTCGAACTCTTCGGCCGCCACCATCATCTCCTCGCGCAGGCCAACGTCGCCCTGCACGCCCGGCACCTGCTGCGCCGCGACGTCGACTATGTGGTGCGCGACGGCCGTGCGTGGCTGGTCAGCCAGACGAAGGGCCGCGTCGAACTCCTGCACCGTTGGCCCGAGGGGCTCCAGTCCGCGGTCGAGGCCAAGGAGGGGCTGAAACCATCGGCACGCCTGGAGATCCTCGACCAGGTCACCATCGCGGAGCTCGTCCGCGGCTACCGCACCGTGGTGGGCACCAGCGCGACGCTCTGGCCCGCCGCAGAGGAGCTGTTCGAGCTGTACGGCATCGAGGCCGGACATCTGCCGCCCAACGCGCCCTGCATCAGGGTCGACGAGCCGGTGCGGGTCTACGAGCTCTCCGCCGAGCGTGACACTGCGGCGCTGGATCTCGTGCACGCTGCCCATTCCGCCGGCCAGCCGGTGCTGGTCGGCAGCCCGTCGGTGGCGCGTTCTGAGGAGTTCGCCGCCGCGCTGCGCGAGGAGGGCCTCGACGCCGTCGTGCTCAACGCCCGGCAGGACGCGGAGGAGAACGCGATCATCGCTCGAGCAGGGGAGCCGGGTCGGATCACTGTCTCCACCCAGATGGCGGGCCGCGGCACCGACATCCGGCTGGCAGACGCCGCCCGCGACGCCGGTGGTCTCCTGGTGATCGGGTTGGGCGCCTTCCCCAGCACCAGGCTCGACGACCAGCTGCGGGGGAGGGCGGGCAGGCAGGGCGATCCCGGCCGCTCGATCTTCCTGGCCAGCCTCGAGGACGAACTGATCCAGCAGACCGAGCCCAACCACCGCACCCCGACGGAGGTGGCCGACGGCGGGCTGATCCGCGACCGTCGGCTCAATGAGATCGTCGGCCACGCGCAGCGGGTCAAGGAGGGCGAACAGCAATCACTGCGGGGGCTGACCCACCGCTATGGGCGGCTGTTGCGGATCCAGCGCGGCAGGGTCCTTGAGCGCCGCCAGCAATGGCTGACCGACGACGCCTCGCTCGCCGAGGTGTGGGGCCTCATCCCGGAGAAAGCCGCCCAGTTGGCCGATCAGGTGACAGAAGACGCCATGCACAGGGCCGCGCGTACGGCGTTGCTCGCGAGCGTGGACCGGGCCTGGACCAGGCACCTGGACTTCGCGGCGCAGCTTCGCGAGGGCATCCACCTGCAGAGCCTCGCCCGAAAGGTTCCCCTGGAGGTGTTCAACGGCGAGATAGCCCGCGCGTTCGGCCCCCTGCTCGACCGTTCCGTGACCAGCGCGTCACGGATCCTCGCGAGGGCGACCGTCGTCGACGGCGGGCTGCGGCTGAACGCCCGCCAGTTGGGCATTCCCAGCGCCACCTGGGCTTACACCGTCAGCGACTACTCGCTGGGCAGTGAGCTCGACCGGATGGGCAGGAAGCTGAAGGGCAAGGACCGTCGCGGCTACTACTGAGATCGCCTTGTGGTCCCTGAGCGTCGCGCCCTGCGCTGGTTGAGCCCGCGAGTTCTACGAGCGGTGTCGAAACCGCTAAGCGTGCCCAGCACCTGTTCCACTGCGGGGGTGTGCCGCCGAGGGTGGGGGAAGAAGAACGCGAGTGTTGCCCGTGCGCATGGACGGCGACGGTCGGTTGTCGCTGCTCGGCGTGGCCTCGAAACTCGCGTCCTTCATCCCCCACCCCCGGCTTCAACACTTCTGCTTGTCGGGGCTCGCTGCCGACATCGTTGCCGGCGTGGTTGCTGAGTGTCCGGTGTCGGGGTGCGTTGCTGTCAGGCGGCGTTGTCGGGCAACTAGGGACCTGGGTGGGGGTCCGGTGCCGGAGAAGCACTTGCGTACCCCCGACCCCGGCCACTCCTTCACGTTTCGCCGGTCCCTGAGCGTGAGCGCCAGCGAACGACGAAGGGCCCCCGCAGCCCGATCCGACACCCCAACCACCAGGGTCAAGACCATAGACACGCTGCGGGCGTCCTTCGTCGCCGTGCGGGGCGCGACGCTCAGGGACCAGGACCCGCGCAGCCGATCCGACACCTCAACCACAGGGCATGCTTGCAGGCCCCGACCGCGAGTTCCGGCAGGGGCTGGCCAAACAGGCGGGGGTCAGGAGACCAGGGCCAACAATTCTGGGTCGAGGCAGGTGGCGCGGTCGGGGTACCGGTCCCACGCCGGATCATCGCCAGGCGGGTCCGCATAGGGTTTCACCGCGGGTGGTTCCAAGGCCGTCGGTCTTGGGGTCAGGGTGTTGAGCCTGATGGTGCCGGCCGAGGTGACCAGAAACTCGAGCCCGGAGCGGTACCGCCAGTGGAACACCCCCGGCGAGATCTGCTCGACCCACACCTTCCCGGCAGTCTTGGGCCGGTGGATGCGTCTGGACAGATTCCCCAGGTTCGGCAACTTCGTCTGCCCCGTCTCGCCTTCCGCATAGGGCTGGGTGTGGTCCATGTCACACGCCCTGGCAGGCGTGGAGCCGAACGGGCCCACGCAGTACGGGTCCTGCACGTTCAGCGCCAGCTTCATCGCCGCGGTGGGGTCATGCGCATCAACCGCTGCGAGGCTGTTGGGGTCGATCACCGGCCTGACGATCACCTTGCACCCCTTGAGGAGTTCGGGGAGGCGGTTGGCGAGGAGGTCGCCCCACTTCTCCACCCGCGCAACACCGGAAAGCTCCTGCCCGACGTCGTCGGTGAGCGGGATCTGCTGCGCGTCGATCGACACGATCAACTCCCGCACCGGAAGGGTGTCCTGCCCGAACCTTGAACGGGCCAACTCACCCATCGCAGCCGCCCGACGAGCATTCAGCTTCACCCGCTGGACATCCGTCTCATCAAAGATCAACGCCTGCACATCGGCAGGCAGATCCTGGGCCGGAAGAGTCGCCGCAATGCTGCTGACCGCGTCCTCAAACGCGATCCCATCCGCCGGATTCAACCGGGCGAACACCTCCACCTGACCATCCTTGATACCCGTGACATGCACCTTCCGCTCCTTGCGCGCCAACACCTCACGGGCCTCAGCCGCCGCCGGATCAGCCGCGATGATCCACCCCGGCAACTCCTTCAACACCCGGACCCAGGGCCACTGCCCCAGAGCTTGGGCGCACTTGGCATCTATCTCGGTCACCTGGGTGGCAGACAGCCGGGCGCACTCCAACGCGACGCCCGCGGCCTGGTAGAACCTGATCCGGCCCCCGAGCACTGCTTCCCAGAGGACGGGGTGGCGGTCGCGGACGTTGAGCACGTCCGCGATCCTGCCGATCGCCGAACCCGGCGAGATCCCCAGTACAGCGGCGATCTCGACCGCGACGAACTCACCCACCGACGCCGTGCCGTCGGCGCCGAACCGGACCAGACGCTCGATGGTCTCCACCGTTCGCTCTTCATCGATCTCGTAGGCGTCGCAGATCTGCGCAATACTCACCGCCTGCAACACCTCACCCGTCTGGGCCAGGTCGTTGCCTCTCAGGAGGCCTTCCAGACCGTCTGTCACGGCCCGGGGTAATAGATCCATCATGAGATCCACGCTAGAGGCGACCTCTGACATTTTTCGCCTATGCTGGCCATATGGCCAGATTCTTTTCGTTGATGTGGGCTATCCGTTGAGGGTGATGGGTGGGGTGTTGGATCGGCTGCGGGCGCCCTTCGTCGTGGCCCGGCTCCTTCGTCGCGGGGGCCACGCTCAGATACCCCAGGGGTCTAACGTGTCAAGCTGCCAGGGTCATGCGGTGTCCCCAGGCGAGGTTTTCGTCGTAGAGGGTGCGGTGTTTGAGGCAGCCGTGGAGGATCCCGACGAGGCGGTTAGCCAGGGCTCGTAGCGCTGCATGGTGGCCGTAGCCAGCGGCCCGTTTCGCGTCGTAGTACTCGCGGGCGCCAACGCTTCGGCTCAGCGCTGCCATGGCCAGTCTGTCGAGCGGGTCGATGAGGTGCGTGTTACGGATATGGCGGGCCTTGACGCGGCTGCTGTGACCAGAGGCTACGGTGATCGGTGAGGTGCCGGCATAGTTCTTGCGGGACTTGGCATCTCGATACCGTTCGGGGTCATCTCCGAACTCAGCAAGTACCCGGGCGCCGAGGACACGACCCATGCCAGGCAGCGATAGGTAGATCTCGGCGTCCGGGTGTTGCTCAAAAGACTCTTCGACCTGAGCGGTCAACTCCTTGAGCTGGTCAGCGATGGTGGCCAGCAACGCCACGATGCCGGTGACTTTGGCGGTGTATGCCCGCACCAACGCCGGCGAGGCCTGAAGATGGCCAGGCGTACGCAGCACGTCTTGGACCTTGACCGCGGTGGCATGCAGATAGCGTTGCCGACCGGCCCGCTTCAACACCGCCTCCAGCTGCGACAGACTCAGTTTTCGGCCCGTTTCCGGGCTGGGGGCCTTACCCAGGACCGCGATCATGTCCCGGCGCATGAACTGGTCATCATCAAGCAGAGGCAGCGCTGCGGGGTAGTACTCCAGCAACGCGCTACGCAGCTTGTTGAGCTGCCGGGTCTGTTCCCACACCAGATCCTGCTGCGCCCTGGCCAGGACCTGAAGCTCTTTGGCCAGGTCACTGTCCTCGGCGATCATCGGATGCTGGTGCCGGTCCGTGCGCACCAGATCAGCCAACATCCGCGCATCAGCGGTATCCGACTTCGCGCCAGAGACATGATGACGGTCCCGATACCGAGAAGCGACCTTCGGGTTGATCGCATAGACCCGATACCCAGCCGCGACCATCGCGGTAACCCACAACCCGTGGTCCTTCTCCACCCCGACGATCACCTCGCCGGGATCATCAACGAAACCAGCCACCAACTCATGCAACCGGGCCAGACCCCCATCGCCCTCGGGCAGCCGACGCGACGCGAGTTTGTCTCCGTCACGGTCCATGATCCACACATCATGGTGATCCTGGGCCCAATCGTTACCAACAAAAATCATGTCCCCGTGACACCTCCTGTTTCCTGACGGGACAAGACGAGCCGAGGCCACCCACGCACGACCTAATGGATCTCAGTGCTCACCGCCAACCAGCGGGGCTCGCTACCCCAGAAGTACTCCAAGCGACCTACCCGCCAGCAGTGGCACGATCTGAGCGCAGAAATCCAAGGCTTCTGGGACCACGAGTGCTCACCACCAGCGGCTCGGCACCAGCCTCCCACCAAACCCACAAGCCCGGAAGAGAAGCTGCACCCCCATTAGGGACCACCCAGTGGCATCTCAGACCTCCACCACACACCCGCTGGAGAAATTCGCCCTGGCCGAAGCAGAGTGAAACAATGGAAACCTCAGGCACCGGCGCAGGAGACCCCCGTGAAGAAACTCATCAACTCACCCGACGACGTCGTCACTGACGCACTCAAAGGCGTGGCCGCAGCAGAC
>DURG01000336.1 GCA_012837465.1 Propionibacterium sp.
CTATGACAGGGGCAGTAAGTCATGCCGGGCCTGGTGACCAGAACCCCGACCATCGGGGCTACCTAGAAGGTAACGGGGGGGAGGGGCTTGGGGAGGCTGCCGGGGGCCGGTACACGAAGTGGCGGGATCAAATAGGCTGTGGGCATGAACACTCCGGTAGACGCCACTGCCACCGAAGCCTGGGCAGACCTCCGCACCCTCAAGGACGCCCTCGTCCCCGACCTGCGCGGCTGGTTCGCCGCTGATCCGCACCGCGCAGAGGAACTCACCTTTGACCTCGCGGACCTGCGGGTCGACCTCTCCAAGAACCTCATCAACGACGACGTCGTGGCCGCCCTCGTGCGGCTGGCCGAGCAGGTGGGCCTCCCCGCCCGCCGGGAGGCCATGTTCAACGGGGAGCGCATCAACGTCACCGAGAACCGCTCCGTGCTGCACACCGCGTTGCGCCTGCCCCGCGACGCCGAGCTCACCGTCGACGGCCAGGATGTCGTCGCCGACGTGCACGAGGTGCTCGACCGTATGTACGAGTTCGCCGACAAGGTCCGCTCGGGTGAGTGGAAGGGCGTCACCGGTAGGCAGATCGAGACCGTGGTCAACATCGGCATCGGCGGCTCCGACCTGGGCCCCGTGATGGTCTACGAGGCCCTCATCCCGTACAAGCAGGACGGGCTGGAGTGCCGCTTCATCTCCAACATCGACCCCAACGACTGCTACGAGAAGGTCAAGGATCTCGACCCCACGACGACCCTGTTCATCGTCGCCTCGAAGACCTTCACCACGCTCGAGACCCTCACCAACGCCCGCATGGCTCGCGACTGGCTGCTCAAGGCGCTCATCGCCAACGGCGCGATCGACGACTCGGACGAGGCCCGCAACGACGCCATCGCCAAGCATTTCGTCGCGGTGTCGACGGCGCTGGACAAGGTCGCCGACTTCGGTATCGACCCCACCAACGCGTTCGGCTTCTGGGACTGGGTGGGCGGGCGCTACTCGGTGGATTCCGCCGTCGGCCTCCCCGTCGCGATCGCCATCGGCCCCGACGGCTTCCGTGACTTCCTCGCCGGCTTCCACGCCGTCGACACCCACTTCCGCGAGGAGGCGCCGGAGCGCAACGTGCCGCTGCTGATGGGCCTGCTCAACGTCTGGTACGTCAACTTCTTCGACGCGCACAGCCACGCCGTGCTGCCGTACGCGCAGTACCTGCACCGCTTCGCTGCGTACCTGCAGCAGCTGACCATGGAGTCCAACGGCAAGTCCGTCCGCTGGGACGGCAGCCCCGTCACCACCGACACCGGGGAGATCTTCTGGGGCGAGCCCGGCACCAACGGCCAGCACGCGTTCTACCAGCTGATCCACCAGGGCACGCGCCTGATCCCGGCTGACTTCATCGCGGTCGCCAACCCTGCCAACGCGATCAAGGACGGCGACACCGATGTCCACGGCCTGTTCCTCGCCAACTTCTTCGCCCAGACGGCCGCGCTCGCGTTCGGCAAGACGGCCGACGAGGTCCGTGCCGAGGGCACCGCGGAGGAGATCGTGCCGGCCCGCGTGTTCGAGGGGAACAACCCCACCACGTCGATCATGGCGCCGGCACTCACCCCGTCGGTCGTCGGTCAGTTGATTGCGCTGTACGAGCACATCACGTTCGTCCAGGGCATCGTCTGGGGCATCGACTCGTTCGACCAGTGGGGCGTCGAGCTGGGCAAGAAGCTCGCGCTGGAGATCGCGCCCGCGGTCTTCGGCGACGCCGAGGCGCTGGCCAAGCAGGATCCCTCCACGCAGTCGCTCGTGAGCTGGTACCTCGCGAACCGTGACTGACCCCAGCTCCGCGACGGCGGCGCCACCC
>DURG01000337.1 GCA_012837465.1 Propionibacterium sp.
CGTCGACATCAACTCGGAGGCCTCGTCCAGGGGCAGGGCCCCGAGCACGGTGGCGCGACCGGGGTCGAACGACGTCAGCCACGTCTGGTCCGCGGGCCCGCACAGGGTGATGGGCAGGTCGACGAGGCGGCTGGCCGCCGCGATGGTCTCGAGCTCGCGGTAGGCGGCGATGCGCCCGGCGTAGACGAGGCCGGTGGGGACCTCGGGCACGACGGGGTGCTCACCGCGCAGGGGGAAGGTGTTGCGCACGACAGTGACATCGCTCCAACCGTGCACGCCCTTGAGCGCATCGGCCACGCCGTCGCCCACCGTGATGATGGCCGAGGCCCGCGAGCCGCACTCCCCCTCGATGCGCTTCTCGCGGGCGTCCGCGAGCGGGGTGGGCCGGTACTCGCGCGGCAGGCCCGTCCAGAGTTCGTGGGAGTCGTAGACCAGGGGCACGTTGCGCTCGCGGGCCAGTTGGTCGCCTGCCGACAGGGCGGTGAAGTCGTGTGCGTGGACGACGTCGAACTCACGCTGGCGTGCATCCTCCACTGCACCGGCGGCCCAGCGGTCGAAGGCGGAGCGGCGGTGCTCGGGCAGCAGCATCCAGCGCACGAAACGCAGGTGCGGGGGCAGCTTCCTGCCCGCCAGCGAGGCCTTGCCCTCGGCCCGGAACATCGACGAGGTGCCCACCGAGCTCACGGTGATGCCCTCGCCCGGCTCGAAGTCATCTGGCACGGAGCGGCCAATGATGTGGACGGCGTGCCCGTCCTCCACGAGCGTGCGCGCCTCGCGCAGCACCCGGGTGTCCGTGGCCACTGAGGTGGCCACCAGCATCAGTACCCTCATCGACGGTCCGTCTTGTCCAACCCCATGAACTCCGCGAGCACGTCGGCGCTGTGGGTGCCGTCGTGCCAGCGTTCGGCGTAGGCCCTGCCCTGGTTGGAGAGGATCGCGGCGCGTGCCGGGTCCGCCACCAGTTCGAGCAGCACGTCGCGCAGGGTCTCGTGGGTGGCCTCGACGATGGGCACGTCCCCGTTGATGCGCTGGCGCACGCGCTCGGCCACGTGGCCCACGACGACGCGGCCGCCGGAGAGCGCCTCGACGGCGGTGATGCCGTAGTCGCCCAGGCGCACCTGGTCGATGACGATGTCGGCCGCGAGCATCTCGCGGCGCATCTCCTCGCGGGTGAGTTCGTTCAGCCCGCGGTAGACGATCTTGCCCTCGGCCTCCAATTGGCGGCACACGTCGTCGACGCTCTCGGAGCCCTTCATCGAGCGGCGTGACGGCACATGGAACACGACGGGCTTGCCGTCGTGGCCGAGCGGCGAGGTGTCGGTGCGCCATTGTTCGGTGTCCACGACGACGGGCAGCCAGGTGGCCTGGGGGAGGTAGTCGAGCAGGTCGTTGGTGGTGACGAAGACCGGCCCGTCGAAGCTCAGCACGTGAGGGGTGAGGTCCTCGACCTGGCGCTGCAGGATGGCGGTGAGCTCATCCGTCGGGTCCTGGAACGGGGAATCCGGCTCGAGCGAGGCGTGGATGCGCGGGTTGCGGATGTCGGAGCCGTGGAACACGAGGCCCTGGCGGATGCCCTTGCGCTGGAACCAGCCGATCTCGTCGTAG
>DURG01000338.1 GCA_012837465.1 Propionibacterium sp.
CCAACGCTCGTTCGTCCGCGCCTGAGCTCTTGGTCCTCGCCGACGACACATCGGTGGCGAGGAACAGCAGCGGCGGCTCCGAGGATTCTGCAGTGGCGAGGACGAACGGACGTTGGCGCGGAGGGCGGGGGCGTTGGCGGGGAGGGGGGTATGGGTCAGTCGCGGATGATCATCGCAAGGCCGCCGTAGGCGGGGAGCTCGACGGTGAACCCGCCCAGGTCGTCGACCGCGCCCACCTTGCGGCGCGTCGACAGGTCGAACACGCGGCCGCTCGGCAGCTTCTCCGACTGCACGCGGGCCGCGATCCTCTCCGGCCCGAAGTTCAGCGCGGTGATCTGCGTGGCACCGATCTCCAACTCGTTGACCAGCACCAGCAGCGACTTGTGGCCGACCTCCGGCACGTCCACCAGGGCGCCCGACGGCAGCCCGTTGCGCTTGCGGACCTTCAGGATCTGCGCCAACCGGGAGGCGAACGACGAGTCCTTCTTCAGCTGGTCCGGCACCGCACCGTACAGGGCGCGGGCGCGTGGCATGCCGCTGCTGGAACGCTTCGAATCCGGTGCGACGCCCAGCAGGTCGTAGGCGCCCCGCTCGATCCAGCGGGTGTCGCCGGTGGCGATCAGCGCCTTCACCTCGGAGCGGTCCAGCGGCAGCGCGCCCACCAGATCCCAGCCCGAGAGGGCGAACACGCCCGGCTGCCACGCGTTGAACATGCACATCAGCAGGTGCGCGTTGGCGATGCGGCGCACGTCGGAATCCGTGATCTCCTCGAGATCCGAGATGCCGAGGCTGGCCGCGACGATCGAGGCCGTCGTCGAGGCGATGCCGTTCTGCACGAACACCGCGTTGTACGGGGCCGCGTCGCCGGTGAGCTTCTCGCGCATGGTCTCGCGGATGTGCTCGGCCAAGGTGGCGCCGGTGTACTCCTCGCCGCCCAGGCTGTACAACTCATCGCGGTGTGCGGCGGCGAAGTGGACGAGTTCGTAGGTGAGCTCGTCGTGGTTCTGCAGCGCGTGCACGAGGGAGGCCTGGTCGATGCCGATCTCCATGGCCTCGCGCAGCACGAGGCGCAGGAACTCGGTGTCGCCCGTGGCCAGCGCGAACTGCGCGGCGGGACGGGTGATGAAGTCGTAGCTCAGGTCTGGGCCGACGGAGCCGGTGCGGGCGATGTCGTCGATGGCCAGGTTGAGCTCCTGGAACGTGAAGCCGCCCACCTTGCGCACCAGCGAGCCGATGAGTTGGTTCGCGGCCTGGGAGAGGGGATGGCCCTCGGACCACGCGGGAGCACCGACGGACTTCTCGACGCCCAGGAAGCCGTTGGCGTCCAGGCGCAGGCCACCGGAGCCGAGGTCGAGCTGCGAGTGCAGCGCGTCGCCCATGACCAGGCGCATGCCGGCGCAGGTGGGGTCCAGCCAGTTGATGGTGGGCTGGCCCTCCTTGAAGTAGTGGAGGTAGACCCAGCGTCTCATGACGCCGCGGTGGTCACGGATGGGCGGGGTGCAGGACCAGTTGGTCTCCTTCACCCCCGGCTCGTAGAAGATCACCCGCTGGAGGGCGCCGATGATGAGGCCCTCGTCGGCCAGCGCCTGCTCGGCCTCGGGGGAGAGGTTCACGGAGTCGCGGCCCTCGGGCACCTCGGGCAGCAGATCCCAGTGTTCCTCCGGGATGTCGACCATGTGGAAGATGCCCGGGTAATCCTTGTAGTTGAGCTCGGCCAGCCGGAAATCCGCGCCCTTGCCGGTGTGGCCGGGCACGATGTCGTCGATGACGGTGCCGTGGAACCGCGCGGCCGTCTCGCACATCTGGCGGAACTCGTCCTCCGTGCCGAAGAGCGGGTCGATCGCCATCGAGATGCGGTCGAAGTGGCCGTCCACCGACGGTGTGGGCTCCCATCCCTGCAGGCCGCCGGCCAGCTTCACCGGCCCGGTGTGCACGGCGTCGATGCCGATGGAGGAGAAGGCGTCCCAGAGGTCCTCGTCGCCGAGCGCGCCGAGGAAGGACTGGCCGCCCTTGGTGATGTGGGAGAGGGGGTAGGCGGTGAACCAGACCTGAGCCGTCTGCAGGGCGGCGCGCGGATCCGGGTGCGCATAGGCGTTGGCCCACATGGTGTGTGAGCCCGCGAGCTGGCGCGAGACCTGGCGGGCGTCGTGCAGCATCGACTGCTCCTCGAGCCACTCGACGTAGGCGCGGGTGGCGGTCATGTCGACGCAGAAGTCGATCTCGGCGA
>DURG01000339.1 GCA_012837465.1 Propionibacterium sp.
GAGCTGGTCGACACCACCCACCCCGACGGCGAACCCAAGCGCTACCTGCGCGTGCAGCTCCCCCCGGGCGTGACCTACCGCACGGGCGACCACCTCGCCGTCCTGCCCCGCAACCCCCCGAGCCTGGTGGCTCGCGTGGCGACCCGCTTCGGCCTGGACCTCCAGCAGGCGATCACCCTCGAATCCGGGCGACGGGGGCTCCCCGTCGGCGAACCCGTCACCGTCGGGCAACTCCTCACGGAGTTCGTCGAGCTGCGGTTCCCACCGAGCGCCATCAGCGTCGCCGCGCTGGCCGAGCACGCCGTCGACCCCGCGGAGCGGCACCGGCTCACGGAGCTGGCCGGCCTCGAACGCGAGCAGTTCCGCCGGCAGGTCACCGACCGCGAGATCACGCTGCTGGACCTCCTGGAGGGATTCGCCTCCTGCGTGCTCCCGTTCGAGCGGTACCTGGAGCTCATGCGCCCGCTCAGGCTGCGCAGCTACTCCATCTCCTCCTCGCCCCTGGCCCAGCCGGGTGAGGCGGACCTGATGGTCTCGCTGCTCGACGAACCGCACCGCTCGGGGGTCGGCCGGTTCAGCGGAGTCGCCTCGGCGTTCCTCCAGGACGCCCAGCCGGGCGACGTCCTGCACGCCAAGGTCATCGCCTGCCAGGAGTCCTTCCGGGTGCCCGACGACCCGTCCATCCCCGTCATCATGGTCAGCGCCGGCACGGGGTTGGCACCGTTCCGGGCGGCCATCGCGGACCGCGCGCACCTGCGGCCCGCCGCGGCCGGCCCGCTCCTGTGCTACTTCGGTTGCCGCCACCCGGACGTCGACTTCCTGCACCGCGCCGAACTCGAGGCCGCAGACCGCGACGGGCTCATCAGCCTGCGTCCCGTGTTCTCCCGCGCCTCGGGCAGCCACGGCCAGCGCTACGTGCAGCACCGCATCGCGGCCGAGGGCGACGAGCTGTGGGAGCTCCTGGAGCAGGGCGCCCACGTGCGGGTCTGCGGCGACGGGCGGCTCATGGCCCCAGACGTGCGGGCCACCTTCCGTGCGCTGCACCAGCGCAAGGCCGGCGGCTCCGAGGAGGATGCCCGCGCCTGGTTCCAGCACCTGATCGGCACCGGGCGCTACGTCGAGGACGTCTGGGCTGGCTGAGCCACCCCCTCCCTGACCGGGCAGTCGTGCACGATGGGCCAGCGGCCGGCCCCCGCGCGTGCACCAATGTCCCCAACCCTTCCGTTCGTCGGGCCAAGTGGGCACGATGGTCGCAACAGCTGTGGATGCCCAGGGAAGGGAAGTGCCATGAAACGCCTCGACACAGACGTCGTGGTCATCGGAGGTGGCTCCACCGGCCTCGGAGTGGTACGCGAC
Organism: Propionibacterium sp.; assembly: GCA_012837465.1. Classification (GTDB taxonomy): domain Bacteria; phylum Actinomycetota; class Actinomycetes; order Propionibacteriales; family Propionibacteriaceae; genus Arachnia. Next base: position 1,357 of record DURG01000339.1, read on the forward strand.
GCCGCCATGCGCGGCTACCGCGCGGTGCTCGTCGAACGCGTCGACCTGGCCCAAGGCACCACTGGCCGCTTCCACGGGTTGCTCCACTCGGGCGGCCGCTACGTCGTGAGCGACCCTGGTTCGGCCACCGAGTGCGCCGAGGAGAACGCCATCCTGCGCCGCATCCAGGCAGATGCCATCGAGGACACCGGCGGGCTGTTCGTGACGCTGGCCGACGACGACCCGGGCTTCGCGGACAAGTTCCTGGCCGGCGCGGCCGCCACGGGCGTGCCCGCC
>DURG01000340.1 GCA_012837465.1 Propionibacterium sp.
CCGTCGTTGCGGCCCTTCGACCGGCTGCCCTGCTCGTACCTCGCAGGCAGCCGGCTCAGGGAGCGTTACAGTTCGATGAGGGCCTGACCGCCCTGCACCGCGTCGCCGGGAGCGACGAGGATGGTGGCCACCTTGCCGGCCGCGGGGGCCGTGATCTCGGTCTCCATCTTCATGGCCTCGAGGACCAGCAGCACCTGGCCGGCCTCGATGTCGTCACCCTCGCTCACGAGGATGCGCGCCACGGAACCCGCGAGCGGGGCCACGACGGCGTTCGAGCTGACAGCGCTGACCGAGGCCTTCGTCGGGATGGGGTTCGAGCCGCCGTTGACGCCGATCACGATCGGGCCAAGTCCGGGACGCTCCTCCTCCTCGACCTCGACATCAATTTCATACTCCGTCTGATTGACGGTCACCTTGAGCTTCATAGCGTGTTGTCTCCTTAGCGGACGTGCGGGACGGAGCGGTCATGGACGCGCGTGCGGGTGGCCGCGGCCCAACGGGTCTGGGAGCCGTAGCGGATGGCGCGCACCTTGGCCTTGTGGCCGAAGTACGCCGCCACGGCGGCGCCGATGGCGACGAGGTCCGCCTCGGGGATCTCCTTGGTGGCCTGCAGGTCTGCGACCTGGGCCTCGAGCCCCTGGACCTTCTCCGAGAGCTGCGCGACCAGGTCGCGCAGTTCCTGTAGCTGGGTGTCTTCCATGGTGCTCCGATCAGGCAGGGCCGAGGCCGTGCTTCTTGGCCGGGCGGATCTCACGCTTGCCGACGAGGAGCTCGAGGGCCATGGCGATCTCGCGACGGGTGTCTGCCGGGTCGATGATGTCATCGACGAGGCCACGGCTGGCGGCCATGTACGGCGTCGAGAACGTCTCGCGGTACTCCTCGACCAGTTCGGCGCGCTTGGCTTCCTGGTCCTCAGCGGCGGCGATCTCCTTGCGGAACACCACGTTCGCGGCACCCTCGGCGCCCATGACGGCTATCTCGGCCGTCGGCCAGGCGAACACCTTGTCGGCACCGAGGTCCTTCGAGCACATCGCCAGGTAGGCGCCGCCGTAGGCCTTGCGGAGCACGACGGTGATCTTCGGGACGGTGGCCGCGGAGTAGGCGTAGAGCATCTTCGCGCCGTGGCGGATGATGCCGCCGTGCTCCTGGGCGACGCCGGGCAGGAAGCCGGGCACGTCGACGAGGTTCACCACAGGGATGTTGAACGCGTTGCAGAAGCGGACGAACTTGCTGGCCTTGTCGGACGAGTCGATGTCGAGCACGCCGGACATGACGCTGGGCTGGTTCGCGATGATGCCGATGGTCCGCCCGACGATGCGGCCGAAGCCGACGACGATGTTGCGGGCCCAACCGGCCTGCACCTCGAGGAAATCGGCGTGGTCGACGATCTCGGCGATCACGTCGCGCACGTCGTAGCCCTTGTTGCCCTCGACGGGGATGATGTCGCGGAGCTTCTCGTTGGGCTCCACCACGTCGTCGGGATCGACGATGGGGGCGTCCTCGGTGTTGTTCTGCGGCAGGAAGCTGAGCAGCTTCTTGGCGATCAGGATCGCCTGCTCGTCGTCATCGGCGACGAAGTGGACGACGCCGGAGCGGCCCATGTGGGCATCCGCGCCACCAAGGTCGTCCTGCGTGACCTCTTCACCGGTGACCTGCTTGATCACGCCGGGGCCCGTGATGAACATGTGGGCCTTGCGGGTCTGGATGATGAAGTCCGTCAGCGCCGGCGAGTAGGCGGCGCCACCGGCGCAGGGGCCGGCGATGATCGAGATCTGCGGCACCGCACCCGACAGGAGCACGTTGGCGTAGAAGACCTTGCCATAGCCGGAGAGGGAGTCGATGCCCTCCTGGACACGCGCGCCACCCGAGTCGTTGATGAAGACGAACGGGGTGCCGGTGCTCAGCGACGCCTCGAGGGCCTCGGTGACCTTGATCGAGTGCGCCTCGCCGGCCGAACCGCCCATGACGGTGAAGTCCTGCGAGGCGATGTGGACGGGGCGGCCCAGCACGTAGCCGGAACCGGTCACGACACCCTCGGCGGGCATGTCGGCCTTGTCCATGCCGAACGTGGTGGTGCGGTTCTTGCGGAACGCACCGGTCTCCTGGAAGGAGCCCTCGTCGAGCATGGCGGCGACGCGCTCGCGGGCGGTCATCTTGCCCTTGTCGCGCTGCTTGGCGAGCTTCTCCTCGCCACCGCCGGCCTCAACGTGGGCGCGGCGCTCGGCGAGCTGCTCGAGGCGCTCAGCCATCGTGTACTGCTTTGCCATGAAAGTGATTCTCCTTAGGCCGGCTCGACGGCGACGCTGTGCGAGCGGCCGGCGATCGTGACGTTGTACTTGACGGGGCCGCTGATGCCGGGGGCCTTGCCATCGCCAGCGGCGGCCTGGGCCTCAGCCTTCATCTGAGCCGAGCTCTTGGCGACGCTCTTGGGGCCTTCATCGCGGGACTTGAGGAACTTCGGCGCGACGCCCGGGAACATGGCGTTGGTGAGCACGTCCTCTTCGGAGCCGTCGTAGCCCTCCAGGTTGGACGCGGCCTCCACCAGCTCGTTCCATTCGGGCGTGAGGTGGTCCGCCGGGCGATCCGTGATGACTTCCTTCTTGGACTGCGCCTTGGCCAGTTCGATGACCTCTTCGTTGCGCTCGCCCAGGCATTCGCCGTAGTAGCCGAGCATGAGGTCTGCGAACTCACCGGTGAGGACCTTGTAGCGGCCCATCAACACGTTGAACACGGCCTGCGTGCCGACGATCTGCGACGACGGGGTGACCAGCGGCGGGTGGCCTGCGTCGGCCTTGACCTTGGGCACCTCCTCCATGACCTCGCGGATGCGGTCGCCCGCGCCCTGGGCCTTGAGCTGCGACTCCATGTTGGAGAGCATGCCGCCGGGGATCTGGGAAGAGAAGATGTCGGTGTCGACCAGGGTGGCCGATTCGAATTCCTTGTACTTGGGGCGGATGGCGGCGAAGTGGTCGCGGATCTTCAGCAGGCGCTCCATGTCGAGGCCCGTGGTGTACTCAGTGCCCTCGAGCATCGCGACGAGCGACTCCGTGGGGTTGTGGCCGGGGCCCAGCGACAGCGACGAGATCGCGGTGTCGACGACGTCGGCGCCTGCCTCGATGGCCTTCATGAGCGACACGAGCGTCACGCCGGTCGTGGAGTGGCAGTGGACGTTGATCTGGACATCGCCGTACGTGTCCTTGATGCCCTTGACGATGTCGTAGGCGGGCTGCGGCTGCAGCAGCGCGGCCATGTCCTTCAGGGCGATGGACTCTGCACCCATGTCCAGCAGCTGGCCGGCGAGCTTGATGTAGCCCTCGACGGTGTGGACCGGGGAGACGGTGTAGCAGATGGTGCCCTGAGCGTGCTTGCCCACGTCCTTGACGGCCTGCATGGCCTTGGCCATGTTGCGGGGGTCGTTGAGGGCGTCGAACACGCGGAAGACGTCCATGCCGTTCTCGGCGGACTTCTCCACGAACTTCTCGACGACCATGTCCTCGTAGTGGCGGTAGCCCAGCAGGTTCTGGCCTCGCAGCAGCATCTGCAGCTTCGAGTTGGGCATCAGCTCACGGAACGTCCGCAGCCGCTTCCATGGATCTTCGTTCAGGAAGCGGATACACGCATCGAACGTGGCGCCGCCCCAGCATTCGACCGACCAGTAACCAGCCTGGTCGATGTCTTCGCACGCATCGACCATGTCTTCCATGGCCATACGGGTTGCCATCAAACTCTGATGTGCGTCTCGAAGCGCCAGCTCCGTTACGCCGATCTTTCGCGCAGTCATGGGATCCATCCAACCATGCCGAGTGGCCGCACCAAAGGGGACCCCCTACACAAAGCTGCGAAGACGGTGCCGATAGTCTAGGTCTGATTCGTTTTCGCGCCGGGGGCGTTCACCTTCCGGACACAGCACACGGGACCGTCCTGATCTCTCAGGGCGGTCCCGTGTGGTTCAGGGCCTGGATGGCCGGGTCGTCAGCGACGATCCCTGGTGACGTCTTCCTTGAAGTCCTCAACCTTGTCTGCGAAGCTACCGGACGCGTCGCCAACCTTCTCGTTGACCTTGTCGCCAACCTCAGAGACGTTGGCTTCGATGCGATCCTTCTGGCCTTCGCGGCGGAGCGACTCATTGTCGGTTGCGTCGCCGATGCCTTCCTTGGCCTTACCAATGGCTTCCTTGAACTTGTCGTCGATACCCATAGGCGTGCCTCCCAGTGCTTGGTGATAGGACACCTTCAGGCTACTTCCCCGAGCGCCGATACGGAAGGGGTCGACGAGGTTCTCACCCCAAGGGGTGGCCGGGCCCGTCGTCAGAGCAAATCCCCCAGCCGGGCGAAGGTGAGGCCCGTCCCAAGGAGCTCGGGGATGGCCCTCCTGATGCCTTCGGCCGTGCCGGATCCGGGCCGGTTGAAGTGCCCGATGCAGATGGAGCCCTCCCGAGCCCGCATGCTCTGGGAGTGCACCTCGGCTGGGGTGAAGGTCGCGCCGGCGTCCGAGTTCACGTCGAAGTTGACGGTGGTGAGTCCGAGGGCGTCGACGATGCGCACGGCCACGTCGTCGTAGTGCGCGGTGCCCGAGCGGAAGAAACGTGGGGCCTCACCGATGAGTTCGGTGAGCATCTCCTGCACGCCGACCACCTCGTCGTAGACCTCCCCGACCGACGCGGTGCCGGGAATGCCGTAGGCCTCCTGCCCCGTGACCGAGAGCGGCAGGTGGCTTGTTCCGTGGTTGGCCATCTCGAAGAGCGGGTTGGCGATGAGTTCGGCGAGCCGGGATGGGTTGGCCTCCGCCCAGCGGGCGTTGACGAAGAGAGTGGCCGGCGTGGCGGTCGCCTCGAGGACGGCCAGGAGTTCCTCGTCGATGCCGGACCCGTTGCGGCCCCCGCAGGCGTCGAAGGTGAGCGCCACCTGTGGCTTCTCGTGCCGCAGCACCACACCATCGACCGCCAGGCCCCACTGGGTGGGGACCTCGCCGGCGAACTGTTCGACGATGTCGCTGCGGGAGGGCAGCGCGGTGGTCGGCGTGGGGCTGGGGGTCGGCATCACCGTTGGCGGCGGTTCCGGGGTGGGGCGCCGGCTGGGCGTGGATTCCGCGGTTTCAACGGGCGTGTCGACGGCGGGCCCGGGCGACTCCGTGAGCGCGGGCCCGCCGGCGCACCCGGCGACGGCGAGGGCGCCCAGCGAGAGGGCGGCCCTCCGTCGAATGGTCATGGACTCAGCCTACGACGTGCGCCGACTCTCGAAACATGACGAACCAGATCGCGAGCAGTGCTACCTCGCGGACCTGTTCATGCACCGCTGGGACGTCGCGAAGGCCTCCGGTCAGGACGCCAGCTGAGAGACCGAGATGGTCGCCGGCATGGTGCGGGGGATGACCCCGATGGCGGAGACGCCGGGGGCCTCCGGGCAGTTCGGGGGAACCCCGTCGCGCCCGACGAGTCGCACCCCGACGAGGACCGCTTGGCCGCGCTCATCGGGCGCGACCCGAGGTGGTCCGCCTGATGTTCACCCCAACAGGTGGGATGTGGCGCGGGGAGCGGCGTGCCCTTCCCCGCCGCTGCCCACTGTGCCAAGGTGGAAGGGCTGGCATCATGCCAGCAGACCCCAACCGGGAGGTAGCAAATGACCACCGCACGAGACCTCATGACGGCCCCCGCCGAGTGCCTGTCGTCCAACGACACCCTCGCTGACGCCGCCCGCCAGCTCGCCAAGCACGACGTCGGCTCAATGCCCGTCGTCGACGGAGGACGCCTCGTCGGCGTGCTGACCGACCGCGACATCGTGGTGAGCGGCCTGGCCAAGGGCCTGGACGCCAACAGCGCCACCGTCGGTGAAGTAGCCACCAGTGACGTGGTGACCGTGAACGCCGGCGACGACGCCGCCGCCGTCGCCAAGGTCTTGGCCGAGAAGCAGATCCGCCGCGTCCCCGTCGTCGACGGCGACGAGGTGGTCGGCGTGATCGCGCAGGCCGACGTCGCCCGCAAGCTCGACGAGAGCACCGTGGGCGAGACGGTCGAGAAGATCTCCCAGCAGTAACTGGGTGCTCGGCACCGCGGGCGGCGCGCCTTGCGGAGCTGACTGAAGGAGGCCGGGCTGTGAAGCCCGGCCTCTTCCGCGCCCACACGAGTTACCGAAGTACTCCGCAGTCCAATGCCTCGGCGGTTTCCAGTGCGCACTTGTCGGGTGAGTTGGCCGACGAAGTCCGCAGTCGACGTCAGCGGCTCAGCTCGGCCAGCCAGCGGTGGATCTTCTCCACCTGGTACTGGCCGCCGCCCTCGTGGCCGTTGAACGGGTACACCTCGATCGATTTCTCGCCCGCGTAGTGGTGGTAGGCCGCGTACACCGTCGACGGCGGGGTGATCTGGTCCATCAACCCCACCGAGAACAGACCGGGCGACTCCGAGCGTGCGGCCATCGACATCATGTCGAAGTACGACAACGTGGTCATGACCTGCTCGGCGCGCTGCGGGTAGGCCGCCAGGTAGTCGGCGACCTCCTTGTACGGGTACGCATCCGTCAGGCCGATGGCGCGACGGAAGTGGGACAGGAACGGCACGTCGGCCGCGCAGCCGGCGATCTCCACACCACGGTGCGACGCCAGCCCGGCGACCGCCAACGCCATCGCGCCGCCCTGACTGCCACCGGTGACGAACACCTGCTCGGCGTCCACGCGCTCGTGGCCGGCGGCGGCCTCGGCCAGGCGCACGGCGTCGACGAACAGGCGCCGGTAGTAGTAGCCCTCGGGGTCGAGGACACCGGCCGTCATGAAGCCGGGCACGCTGCCCGACGTCCGAAGGCCCGGGTCCTCGCTGCCCGGCTTCGGGCTCCCGTTGCGCCACCCCTGGCCGCGGGCGTCGATCACGAACTGTGCGTAGCCGCCCACGGCGAAGTGGATGTTCTCGAACGGCATGCCGCGACCCATGGAGTAGCCGGTGTACTGCACGACGGCAGGCAGGGGCCCGTCGACGCCCTTCGGCAGCGCAAGCCACCCGAACACCCGGTTCCCGTCGAAGCCACGCCAGCTGATCTCGAAGGCGTCGAGCACCGTGAGGTGCGTCTCGACGGGTTCGCACGTGAAGTCGAGCGGGCCGGAGCCGTGCTCGTCGAACGTGCGGGCCCAGAACTCGTCGAAGTCGGCGGGCTCGTCGAGGTCGGGTGCGTAGCTGGCCAGCTCAGCCGGCGAGAGGTCGAAGAATGCCATGGGCTCAGCCTAGGGAGACAGTGGGCAGCAGCACACGCCCCTCGGCCACTTCGCGCACCTCGCCGGTCAACTCGAACGCGCCGATGAGCGGCAGGTCCTCGCTGCTGGCACCCACCTTGACCTCCATGGCGCCGGGCTCGACGATGCGGGTCTTGTCGAGGCCGGTGAAGCTCATCAGGTCTGCGTGCAGGCCGAACGTGACCGTGCGCGACTCCCCTGCCTCCAGCGGCACCTTCACGTAAGCGACGAGCTGCTTGAGCGGGCGCACCACCTGGCCGGTGAGGTCCGACAGGTACACCTGCACCACCTCGGCGCCGGCCCGGCCGCCCGTGTTCGCGACGGTGACCGTGACCTCCAGTTCACCGTCGGTCGGCACCTCGTCGGCCGAGAGGCTGAGGTCGGTGATCTCGTAGGTGGTGTAGGAGCGGCCGTGGCCGAACGGGAACAGCGGGCGGGGGTCCAGGTTGGACACGCCATCGGAGAACCAGCCCAGCGGGGGCGCGAGGTAGGTGCCGGGCTGGCCGCCCGGGTGGTCCGGGATGCCGACAGGCAGCTTGCCGGTGGGGTTGACGCGGCCGGAGAGGACCCCGGCCATCGCCATGCCGCCCTCGGCGCCGGGCATGAAGGCCTGCAC
>DURG01000341.1 GCA_012837465.1 Propionibacterium sp.
GCCTGGCCGGCGTCAGCCTCGCCAAGCCCGCCTACGGCGGCTGGGAGGATTCCGCGGTGCCACCGGAGCACCTCGGCACGTACCTGCGGGCCTTCGACGCGTTGCTCCAGAAGCACGGGCTGCACGGCCTGCCCTACGGCCACTTCGGCGACGGCTGCCTCCACTGCCGCATCGACTTCCCGCTGGAGGCTCCGGACGGTGCCGAGCGCTACCGGGCCTTCATCGAGGAGGCCGCGCAACTGGTGGCGTCGTTCGGCGGCTCCATGTCCGGCGAGCACGGCGACGGCCGCGCCCGCTCCGCACTGCTGCACCACATGTACTCCGGCGAGGCGCTCGGCCTGTTCCGTCAGGTCAAGCACCTGTTCGACCCGAAGGGCCTGCTCAACCCCGGCGTCCTCGTCGACCCCGCCCCCATCGAGCAGGACCTGCGGATGGTGGCGGCCAGCCGCTCCCCGCTGTCGGCCAGCCACCCGCAGTTCGTCGAGGCCGTCCACCAGTGCTCCGGCGTGGGCAAGTGCCTGGCCAACTCGACGGCGGCCGGCGGCGTGATGTGCCCCAGCTACCAGGCGACCCGCGACGAGAAGGATTCGACGCGTGGCCGCGCCCGCGTGCTGCAGGAGATGGTCAACGGCTCGCTGATCACCCAGGGCTGGCGCTCCCCCGAGGTGCACGCCGCGCTCGACCTGTGCCTCAGCTGCAAGGGCTGCGCCCGCGACTGCCCCACCGGCATCGACATGGCCGCCTACAAGGCGCGCGTCACCCACGAGACCTACAAGGGCAGGGTCCGTCCCCGCAACCACTACGCCCTGGGGTGGCTGCCGCGTTGGGGTCGGCTCATCACCCGCGTCCCGGGCCTCGGCCCGCTGGTCAACGTGGTGGGCAAGGCTCCCGGCCTGGGCCGGTTGCTGAAGTTCGCCGCCGGGGTCGACGGCCGCAGGCAGATCCCCCGCTTCGCCGCCAAGTCCGCGAGGTCCACGCTGGTTGAGTCGCAACGCTGGTTGAGCCGATCGCAGGCGAGGAACGAGCCCGCGATCGTGTCGAAACCCCCGAGCGACAGAACTGCACCGAGTCAATCTCGCCGGGTTTCGACACGACGCGCGAAGCCCATCGGCTCAACCAACGGCGCAAAGGGGCGGGTGCTCATCTGGGTCGACTCGTTCTCCGACTGCTTCGAATCCACCTCCTTCGCCGCCATGGTCCAGGTGCTGGCCCGCCTCGGCTATGAGCCTGAGGTGCTGGACGAGACCGCCTGCTGCGGCCTCACCTGGATCTCCACCGGCCAACTCGACGGCGCGCGCAGGCAGATCCGCAACGCCGCGGCCGTGCTCGCGAGGTATGTCCGCGACGGCGTGCCCATCGTCGGCGTGGAACCCTCCTGCACCGTGGTGTGGCGCAGCGACGCCCCCGAACTCCTCCCGGACGACCCCAATGTCGCCACCCTCGACGGCAAGGTCCTCACGCTGGCGGAGTTCCTCACCGCCGACCCCGATTTCGTCGCCCCCGATCTCAGCGGCCACACGATCGTCGCCCAACCGCACTGCCACCACGCGTCGATCATCGGGTGGGCGAAGGACGAGGCCATCCTGCTCGCCACCGGCGCAGACCTCGTCCGCGTTGGCGGCTGCTGCGGCCTCGCGGGCAACTTCGGCGTCGAGCGGGGCCACCATGAGGTGAGCGTCAAGGTGTTCGAACACGACCTCGGCCCCGCCGTCGAAGCGCACCCCGACGCGATCGTGCTGGCCGACGGATTCTCCTGCCAGACGCAGCTCACCTCGCTGGCCGGCCGCCCGTCGATGTCGCTCGCGGAGTTGCTCGCCACCCACTAGGCCCCTGAGCGTCGCCCGCTGGGTCCTTGAGCGTCGCCCGCTGGTCCCTGAGCGTCGCCGGCGAGGAACGAGCCAGCGACGACGAAGGGCCGCCGCAGCCGATCTGAAACCGAACCAGATTCCATGCAACCGGCCGGGTACCCGAAGCGTATTCAAGGCATAACCTGCAGAGAGGAGGCGCCATGGACGAGGCACAGTTCGACCGGTTGTACAGCCAGTCGTTCCAGAAGCTCGTGGGCCAGATCTACGCCATGTGCGGCAACCTGACCGAGGCGCAGGACTGCGTGCAGGAGGCCTTCATCCGCGCCTGGGACCACCGACGCAAGCTCGATTGGGAACGGCACCCCGAGGCCTGGCTCCGCACCACCGCCTACCGGCTGGCCGTCAGCCGGTGGCGCAAGGCCCGGCGGGCGTTGCGCCAACCGGACCGCGCCGTCGAACCCCAACGAACCTACGAGCCCAGCCCCGACAGGGTCGCCATCGATGCGGCGCTCCAGCAACTGCCGGAGGATCAGCGTCGCGCGATCGTGTTCCACCACCTGTGCGACCTGAGCGTCGCGCAGGTCGCCGACGAGGTCGGCTCCCCCACCGGGACCGTGAAGGCCCGGCTGGCCCGAGGCCGCGCGACGCTAGCGCGCCTCCTCAACACCGACTTGGAGGTCCGTCATGCCTGAGCGCATCCCCGAACTGGACCGGCTGGCTGCTGAGGCCAAGGAGGTCGACATGCTGCCCGCCGCCGAGATCCGTCGCCTCGGCAACCGCCGTCGCACCACCCGCCACGTCGCCGTCGCCGGCGTCGTCGCCGCCCTCGCGCTCGTCGCGGGCCTGGGCATCTGGCAGAGCCCTCTGCTGGAGCAGTACCGCAATCCGCAGTGGGCCAACACGGCCATCCCGGAGACCCCATCGCCGGCGCCGACCGAGACCGAGACGCCCTCGGCGCCCTCCGTCGATCCCACGCAGGGCCCGACGACCGACGCTCCACCGGCACCGCCCGCCGTGATCCCGCCGACATGGGACAACGCCCCCACCCCGGAGATGTTCTCTCCCCCGGAGGCGCCCGACGTGATCAAGAACCAGTACGAGGGCATGGGCCAGGCGGCCAAGGGCCTGTGTGACTCGGGCAGCTACGGTGAGCCCACCACCATCCTGACCCGCGAGATGGGGGCGGCCCCGGAGGAGTACGGCTCCTACCTGGACGCAGTCGTGTTCGGGTATGCCACCGCAGAGGAGGCGACGGCGACCTTCGACGTGCTCAAGGACGCAGCGCTGAACTGCGAAGAGGCGATGGAGACCCGCGCCAACCTGACCGACGCCGGGGTCCATGACGCCACCGCGGAGGTGCCGTTCGACGCCACGGTGACGGATGCGGAGCCCACCAGGATGGCCTACGTGACCTACGCGGGCCTCATCCCGGACTCCGACAGCGGCCTGTTCGGTGAGACCCTGCTGCTGCAGGCTGGCGAGCGGTTGCTGTGGGTGACCACCACCATCGAGGGCCAGGACTTCAACTGCTCCCCCAACTCGGATGACCCGGACATCATGCAGTGCCAGGTGCCCGCGGGCATCCCCGAGGCGCTGGCTCAGCTCACCGGTGACTGAGCGTGCTCCGCGAGGAACGAGCCGGGCACGACAAAGGGCCC
>DURG01000342.1 GCA_012837465.1 Propionibacterium sp.
GCCCCGCTGGCCGCCCGCCACCAAGCCCGCCTCGACCGGTCCACGGCCGAGCTCGGCTTCGCCCCCGCCGACGGGCTGGTTCAGCAGGCGATCGGCGACACCCCGCCGGGCCAGTGGCGCGTCCGTCTCCAGGTGGCTGCCGACGGCTCCGCCGAGGTCACGCGCGCACCGCTCGACGTGCAGGAGCGGCACGTGCGGATCGTCCTCGCCGCGGGCCCGTGGGGGCAGGGCCACGTTCTGGGCCGGCACAAGACCACGGCCCGGGCCCACCTCAACCAGGCAATCGAGGAGGCCGTCGCCGTCGGCGCGTTCGACTCGATCGGCCACGACGTCCACGGCAACGTCCTCGAGGGAGGTCGCACCTCCGTCTTCGCCCGCATCGACGGGCGTTGGGTCACCCCGCCGCTGCACCTCGGTATCCTCGACGGCGTACAGCGCGCCGAGATCCTGGCCAACCCCGGACTGCTCGGCGCCGACCGCATCGAGGAGGACCCCTTCACCGTGGCTGATCTCCGACGGGCCGAGGCCATCGTCGTCACCAACGCCGTGTATGGCCTCCTCCCCGCCACGCTGGAGCCGCCCGCATGAAGCTCAAGCTCGACCTGACCATCGTCGCCATCCTCGGCAGCCTCGCCCTCGGGCTCCTGTTGCCGCTGGACGGGCAGGCGGCCGAGGTCCTCGACGTCGTGACGAAGGTCGCCATCTTCCTGCTCTTCTTCGGCTACGGCGCCCGCCTCTCCACCGAGGAGACCGTGGCGGGCATCAAGCACTGGAAGCTCCACCTCACGATCCTGGCGATCACCTTCGTGATGTACCCGCTGCTGGCCACGCCGCTGCTGGCCATCCCCGACGGGTGGATCTCCAGCGCGATGAAGATCGGCTTGATCTTCCTGTGCCTCGTGCCGTCGACGGTGCAGTCGTCGATCACGTTCACCTCGCTGGCCGGCGGCAACATCCCCGCCGCCATGGTGGCCGCCACCGCCTCCAACGTGCTGGGCGTCATCATCACGCCGCTGCTGGCGATGCTGTTCATCCAGGGCTCCAGCGGCGGCTCCATCGGCGCGCAGCAGATCTACAATGTGATGCTGCAACTGCTGCTGCCGTTCATCCTCGGCCAACTGTCGCGCTTCTTCACCGCCGGCTTCATGCTCCGCCACAAGAAACGGCTGAAATACCTCGACCAGGGCGTCATCGTGCTGATCGTCTACGGCGCCTTCTCCGACCTCCGCACGTCCGGCGTGTGGCGCACGCTGAGCTGGGCCGACGTTGCCTGGGTGGTGCCCATCACGATGGTGCTGCTCGCCTTCACGTTCTGGTTCACCTGGCACCTGGGCAAGTGGCTCGGGTTCACCCGGCCCGACCAGATCGCCATCATGTTCTGCGGCACCAAGAAGTCGCTGGCCACCGGCGTGCCCATGGCGATGGTGCTGTTCCCAACCGCCACCGTCGGCGTCATCGTCATCCCGTTGATGCTCTACCACCAGGTGCAACTACTCGTCAGCTCCATGCTCGCCAACAAACTCGGCTCCGAAGAAGGACCCCATGCGTGACCTCTCAGACCTGCGCGACGACGAGGTCTTCGTCGAGGAAACCCTCACCGGCGCGCTGGGCAACACCGCGCTGAAGGCCATGGAGTTCGATGGCTGCACCTTCGACGGCGCCCGCATGGGCCAGGGCCGGCTGTTCGGCGCCAGCTTCACCGAGTGCCACTTCGTGGACAGCGACCTGTCGATGGCCGACCTCACCAACACGTCGTTCGTGTCCTGCACGTTCGAGCGCAGCAAGCTCATCGGCATCGCCTGGGGCAAGCTCGGTCCCTCGGGCCTGGGGCAGCCGTACTTCAAGGAGTGCAAGCTCGACATGGGCAGCTTCCAGCGGGCCAAGGCCGAGCGGTGGGTGTTCGAGCGCTGCTCCATGGTCGACGTGGACTTCACCGACGCGAAGCTGCAGCGAACCCGCTTCACCGAGTGCGACCTCAGTGGCGCGCGCTTCAGCGAATCAGACCTGCGCGACGTGAACATGAAAGGCAGCCGCGGCTACTCGATCGACCTGCGCAGCTGCCAGACCAAGGGGCTGCGGCTCTCTGCGGACGACGACGCGCTCGCCCTGCTGCGCCAGTTCGGCGTCGAACTGACCTAGCCGCTGGTTGAGCCGGTCGCCTCCGAGGTACGAGGAGCGCGACCGTGTTGAAACCACCGAGGCATTCCTGCCACCGCACCCTGGTGCCGGGAGTGAGACACGCTTCAGGGGTTTCGACACGCTGTGCCGCTCGTTCCTCGCGGGCAGCGGCTCAACCAGCGAGGTGCCCTCGTCGTCGCCTGGCTCGCAAGCCCGCGTGGCGACGCTCAGGGACCAGCGGCTCAACCAGCGATGTGGAGGAGCTTCCCCGCCCCGATGACGACCTCGCGGCGCGGGACCCGCACCAGCGCGTCCATCTCGTGCTCGGCGTCCACCAGCATCACGTCGGCTGGCGCGCCAGCTGCCAGGTCGTGGACCTCGCGGCCGACGAATGGGGCCGCCGAGCGCGTGGCGATGTCGACCACCCTCTGCAGGCCCTCATCGCCCACGATCGACGACGAACGGGCGTACTGCCACGCGATGCCGAGGGTGTCGCCGGTGCCGTAGGGGGCCCAGAGGTCACGGATGCCGTCGGTGCCGAACGCGAACGCCACGCCCGCGTCGTCGAAGTCCTTCAACGGCAACTGCGGCATGCGCATGGGCGCGACTGTGGTGAAGGTCATCCCCAACCCACCCATGGCCTGCAGGAGGTCGCGACGACGGTTCTCCCCCCACCTGCGCGATGGCGAAGCCGTGAGCGAAGGCCGTAGGGTTGCCACGGCAGGCCGAGCCAGGACTTGTCGACGTGGGCGTGGGCATTGATCACCGTCGGCATCGCGAGGAGGCCGCGCCCGTCGAGGTCGTCGCTCCCCCACTCAGCGCGATCAGCCGCCGGTTCGATGGAGGCGATGAGCCCGCCGTCGAAGCGCAGGTCGACCAACCTGGTGCCGCCAACCTCCCCGCGCATGCGCACGTTGCGCAGCGCGTCCACCCGGCGCATCACGGCTGGTTGAAATCGGGCCGTTCCGCAGGCTGCTGCATCTGCTGCGGATCACCGAGCGGCAGGCTCTCCCCGGGTGCCTCCACGGGATCGCCGTCGGAGGAGCGCTCGGGGGTCTGCGACAGGGCGGGCTGCTGCGAGGCCTTGGCCAGCGGCTGACGCTTGGCGAGCTTGTTCTGCTCCAGGGCCTGCGCATCCGCGATGGCCTTCTCGACGGTGGCGTCGGAGCGCTTGCGATCCTTCTCCGCTTGTTCCTCGATCTCAGCGTGCACGTCGACCTTCTCGGGCGGCTGGAACTGCTTGGCCGCCTTGGACACGTACTCGCGCACGTCCTCCGCCTGGCCGCCGGCAATCTGGCCGAGGCCCTTCAACGCGTCGTTGAGCTCGCTGGGGACGATCCACATCTTGTTGGCGTCGCCGTTGGCCAGCTCCGGCAGCATCTGCATGTACTGGTAGGCCAGCAGCGCCTGATCCGGCTGGCCGGCGTGGATGGCGGCGAAGACGCTGGTGATGGCCTGCGCCTCACCCTCGGCGCGCAGCATCGCGGCCTGGCGGTCCGCCTGGGCGCGGAGCACCTGCGCCTCGCGTTCGCCCTGGGCGCGGAGGATGGAGGCCTCGCGGTCGCCGCCTGCGGACAGGATCTGCGACTGGCGCTGGCCCTCGGCGAGCAGGATCTGGGCTCGCTTGTCGCGCTCTGCGCGGGCGCCCTTCTCCATGGCGTCGCGGATGGTCGCAGGCGGCTCGATGGCGCGCAGTTCGACGCGGTTGACCTTGATGCCCCACTTGCCGGTCGCCTCGTCGAGGACGGCCCGCAGCCGCTGGTTGATCTCCTCGCGGGAAGTGAGGGCGGCTTCAAGGTCCATGCCGCCGATGATGTTGCGCAGCGTGGTCATGGTGAGCTGCTCGATGGCGGAGCGGTAGTCCTGCGCCTCGTACGCGGCGCGCTTGGGATCGACGATCTGGAAGTAGATGACCGAGTCGATCGAGACCATCAGGTTGTCCTCGGTGATGACGCCCTGCGGCGGGAAGGGCACCACCTGCTCGCGCATGTCGAGCGTGTAGCGAACCTGGTCGAAGAACGGCACGACGAGGTGCGGGCCCGGCTCGAGGGCCTTGCGGAACTTGCCCAGGCGCTCGACGAGGGCGACCTGCTGCTGCCGGATGATCTTGAGGGTGGCGGCGAGCAGCAGTACGACGACCACCACCGCGCCGATGAGGATGAACAGTGTGGGATCGGGCATGGGATTCCTTTACTGGGTGAGCGGGCGGTTGGTGGGGTACACGCTGAGGGTGACGCCGTCGATGCCGAAGACCTCGATCTGCTCGCCGTCCTCGATGGTGATCGACGGGTCGAAGGAGCGGGCCTCCCAGACCTGGCCGTCGACCTTCACCTCTCCGCGATTGCCGGTGATCACGGCAGTGGCACTGCCCTGGGCGCCGATGATGTTGTCGAGGCTGGAGCGGTAGCCCTTGGAGGAGCGCACCTTGGCGAGCAGCGTGGGGCGCAACAGGAACAGGGTCGCGACGGCGGTGGCCAGCGCGATGACCACCTGCAGCCAGATGAGGCCCGGGGCCACGAGTGCGACGATGCCGCCGGCGAGGGCACCGGTGGCCAGCATCAGGAGCGTCAGGTCGAGCGTGAGGAGTTCGGCGGCGGCCAGCGCCATGGCGAGCACGCCCCATCCCGCCCAGAGGTTCTCGCGCACCCAGTCCATGAACTCAGCCACGGCTGTTGCTCCTGGCGGTCCAGCGGCCGTCGATGCGGTTGACGGCCAGGTCCATGTCGTAGGTCTCGCTGAGGTTGGCGTCGGTGAGCGTCTGCTCGATGGGGCCGGAGGCGACGATGCGGCCCTCCTTGAGGAGCAGCGCGTGCGTGATGCCCTCGGGGATCTCCTCGAGCTGGTGGGTGACGAGGATGGTGGCCGGCGAGTCCTCGTCGGTGCAGATCTCGGACAGGGTGTCGACGAGCACCTCGCGCCCGGCGATGTCCAGCCCGCTGGCGGGTTCGTCGAGGAGCAGCAGCTCGGGGTCGGTCATGAGTGCCCGGGCGATCTGGACGCGCTTGCGTTCACCTTCGCTGAGGGTGCCGAAGGTGCGCTCGGCAAGGCGGTTCACACGGAGGGAGGCCAGCAGGTCGTCGGCGCGGGCCTCGTCGTAGACGTCGTACTCCTCGCGCCAGCGCCCGATGACACCGTAGGCGGCCGAGAGGACCACGTCGCGCACCTTCTCGCGGTCCGGGATGCGGTCTGCGAGGGCGAGGGAGGTGAAGCCGATGCGGGGCCGAAGCTCGAAGACGTCGACGGCCCCGATGACCTCGCCCAGCAGACCGACGACGCCGTCGCTGGGATACATCTGGGCGGACAATACCTGGAGCAGCGTGGTCTTGCCGGCGCCGTTGGGGCCGACGACGACCCAGCGCTCGTCCTCGTGGACGATCAGCGAGATCTGGTCGAGCAGCACGCTCGTGCCGCGCTTGATCGTTACGCCTGCCAGCTCTGCCACCGTCGCCATGCCAACAACCCTACCGGCTCATTCGCGGTCCCTGAGCGTGGCGCGTCCGAGCTTGCGAGGACCACGACACGACGAAGGGCCACCGCAGCGGACACACCAGCTCAGGTCAGGCCCCTGTGGAGTGCAACCCGCCATCGACGTGGACCATCTCGCCGGTGGTGGCGGGGAACCAGTCGCTCAGCAGCGCCACCACGGCCTTGGCCGACGGCACCGCGTCGCCCGCATCCCAGGAGAGCGGGGCGCGCTGGGCCCAGATGTCGTTGAACGAGGAGGCTCCGGGGATGGCCTTCTTGGCAACGGTGTCGACGGGGCCGGCGGCCACCATGTTCACGCGGATGCCATCGGGGCCCAGGTAGCGGGCGAGGTAGCGCGAGGTCGACTCGAGCGCGGCCTTCGCCACGCCCATCCAGTCGTAGGCGGGCCACGAGTACCGCGCGTCGAAGGTGAGGCCGACGACGCCGGCGCCCCGGTTGAGCATGGGCTTGGCGGCCATCGTCAGCGATTGCAGCGAGTACGCCGAGATCTGCAGCGCGTTGGCGACGGTGTCCCAGTCGGTGTTCAGGAACTGGCCGCCGAGGGCCTTCTCGGGATCCGCGTAGGCGATGGAGTGGACGATGCCGTCGAGGCCACCGTCGAAGTGTTCCTCCAGCACTGACGGGAGCGCATCGAGGTGCCCCTGGTCGGTGATGTCGAGTTCGATCAGCGGCGGTTCCTTCTCCAGCTTCGCGACGGCGCGCTGGGCCGGGCGTACGGCGCGACCGGCGGCCGAGACCACGACGTTGGCGCCCTCCCGCTGGGCGATGTCGACCACCGCGTAGGCGATGGAGGTGCGCATGGTCACGCCGGTGACCAGGATGTTCTTGCCTTCGAGGATGCCCATGTTTGTCCTTTGGATCAGTGGCCCATGCCGAGGCCGCCGTCGACGGGCAGCACGGCTCCGGAGATGTAGCCCGCCTGCTCGGAGGCGAGGAAGAGCGCGGCCTGGGCCACGTCGTCGACGCTGCCGAGCCGGCCGGCGGGGATGCGCTTGTTGTAGTCGGCGATCACGTCGTCGCCCAGCACCGAGGTCATGTCGGTGTCGATGAAGCCGGGCGCGATCACGTTGGCCGTGATGTTGCGCGAGCCCAGTTCGCGGGTGAGGCTGCGGGCCATGCCCACGAGCGCGGCCTTGGACGACGCGTAGTTGACCTGGCCGGGCGAGCCCAGCAGCGCGACCACCGAGGAGACGAGGATGACGCGGCCCCATCGGGCGCGGGTCATCTTCTTCGTGGCGCGGCGGATGATGCGAAAGGTGCCGGTGAGGTTGGTGTCGATGACCTGGTTCCAGTCGTCGTCGGACATGCGCATGAGCAGCGTGTCCTTCGTCATGCCGGCGTTGGCCACCACGACCTCGACGGGGCCGAGCTCGGCCTCGATCTGGTCGAACGCCTGGTCCACCTGCCCCTGGTCGGTGATGTCGCAGGTCACGCCGAACACGCCGTCGGGGACGCCGCCGGAGCGGTAGGTCGCCGCCACGCGGTAGCCGGCGTCGCGGAAGGCCTCCGCCATCGACCGGCCGATGCCCTTGGAGCCGCCGGTGATGAGCACTACTCGTCCTTGTTCTTCAGCCACGCCAGCAACCTACCCCAGCCTCCGGTCGGGCCAGTGGCCCGTTGGCAACGAAATAACTCCCCCATTGTTGTCGGGTCCCGAGTGCCCCGCGAGGCACGAGCGGGGTGTATCGAGAAACCGCGTCCCGAGTGCCCCGCGAGGAACGAGCGGGGTGTATCGAGGGGACTAGGACTATGCTCGCCCCATGGCCAGGGCGAAGGATGCGGCGCTGATCACCAGCGCCCCCCGTAGTCGCAGCCTCGACCTTGAGGAGCGGCAGAAGCGGTACCTCATCACCATGGGTGTGCGGACCGCTCTGTTCGTGGCGTTCCTGATCGTGCCAGGCTGGTGGAAGCTGGTCACGCTGACCCTCGCCGGTGGGCTCGCCCTGGCCGCCGTCCTGCTGGCCAACCAGCAGGATCATCGCCCACCTCCCACCGCCACCGAGGACGCCGAACCCGTCGACGCCCTGGCCCTGACCACCGGAGAGGTGCTCACCGGCACCATCGAGGAGGACGATTCGTGAGCCGCAAGCAGATCATCCGCTACGTGGCGATCGCGCTGCTGGGCGTGGTGCTGGCGGTGACCTTCGTGCAACTCGGCCGTTGGCAGCTTGACCGCCTCGAGCAGCGACGCGACCGCAACGCCACCGTCCTCGCCCACGAGACGGAGGCCGTGCGTCCGTACCAGGAGTTGATGACCGGCGCGATCCAGGATGACGACCAGTGGTACCGCGTCAGCGCGACGGGTGAGTACCTCCCGGAGCACCAGTTCCAGGTGCGCTACCGCTCCCTCGACGGGGCGCTGGGGTCCGAGATCCTCAGCATCCTGGCGACGGATCAGGGCGAGCATCTGCTCGTCAACCGCGGCTTCATCCCGCGCAAGGGCGCGGCCCCCACCACGGAGCTTCCGTCCCTGCCGCAAGGCACCGTCACCCTGACCGGCTTCGTGCAGCGCAACCAGCGCGGCGACGAGGTGGCCATGACCCCGCACGAGGGCCAGCTGCGCCTCATCAACTCCGAGGCGCTGGGCAAGGCGACGGGGTTGACGCTGGTCAACGGCTACGTCTCGGTGCTCGAATCCACGCCCGCGGATGCCGCCGAGCTCACCCCGCTGGGCCGCCCCTCCCTCGATGAGGGCAACCACTTCTCCTACGCCCTGCAGTGGTTCGCGTTCACGATCATCGGCATCATCGGGCTGGTCGTCCTGATCCGCGGCGACATCCGGGACCGCAAGAAGGCCAAGAAGAAGGCGACAACGCTGGTTGAGCCGGCCGCCTCCCGAGGAACGAGGGAGCGCGGGCGTGTCGAAACCCCTGAAGCGGACGCGACCACCCGAAGTTCCGACCAGTGACCGCCATACTCGACGGCTGGCTGACCTGCCTCGTCTGCGGGCAGCACCTCACCCAGGCCTCAGGGGCCATGATCTGCCCTGACGGTCACTCCTACGACATCGCCAAGCAGGGCTACGTCAACCTTCTCGGCCATGCCCCGCCCAGGAACGCCGACACCGCTGCCATGCTGGATGCCCGCGCACGCTTCCTCGGGCACGGCCTCTACGACCAGGTGGCCGACGCCATCGTCGACGCAGTGCGTGGACGCACCCGGATCGTCGACGTGGGCGCCGGCACCGGTTACTACCTCGCCCACGTCCTCGACGAGCTTCCCGAGGCCCACGGTCTGGCCACCGACGTGTCCGTGGCCGCGGCGAAACGGGCCGCGCGCGCCCATCCTCGGGCTGGCGCGATCGTGGCCGACACGTGGGCCGGGCTCCCCATCCGTGACGGCGCCGCGGATGCCGTGATGTGCGTCTTCGCGCCCCGCAACGCACAGGAGTTCGCGCGCATCCTCCAGCCGGGCGGCACACTCGTGGTTGCCGTGCCCACCCCCCTCCACCTCAAGGAACTCCGGGAGCGCCACCATCTGCTCGACGTGGCCGCCGACAAGGTCGAGGGCGTCATCGGCGCCTTCCCCGGGTGGCCCTCCAGCGTCTGGACCGAGGAGTACCAGATCGGCCTGGACCAGGAGCAGGCGTCAGACCTCATCGCGATGGGACCCAACGCCTTCCACCACTCCCCCGACGACGTCGCCCCGGGCCCATGCACCGTGTCGGTCACGGTCCTGCGCTTCACGCGCCCACTAGGGTGAGCCCATGGACCCTGACCTGCGCGCCTTCCTCAGCCACTTCCACCAACTCGCCGAGGCTGCCTCCCAGCAGCGGCAGGAGGGCGACGGGCCGCTGCTGAATGACGCGCTCGAGAACCACCTCGGCGTGGCCCCCTCGCAGGTCGCGGCAGTCAGCAAGGAAGTGGCCCGCTACCGGTTCGCCGACTACGACGTGGCCCTCGAGGAGCTCGCCGGGCCCAGCGCAGAGACGCTCGGCATCGCCGGCGATCAGCGCCACCACATGTCACTGTCCGACATGGTCAGCAGCAGCTGGGCGCGGCTCAGCACCGGCCAGATCGACTGGGCCAACGTCGCCGTCGGGCCCGAGGAGACGCGCCGCGTCATGGCGCTGGGCATCCGCCTGTTCAGCTACGACGGCCGCCCCGTCGCCGTCCTGCAGCGCCGGGCGTCGCGAATGCACGGCAACGGCACCGGCGTGATCGAGGTGCTGTGCCCTGATCCCGACGTGGCCAACGCGCTGCTGGAACGCGCCACCACGCTGGGCACCGAGTTGTCGCTCCTGCGCGGCCAGGTGTTGAGCCTGGAGATGGTGGGCTACGAGGCAGAGGGCGACGGCTTCCGGTTCATCGCCCGCCCCGACGTCTCGGCCGAGGACGTCATCCTCCCGCCCGGGAAGTTGGAGCGGATCACCGGCCACATGAGCGGCATCGCGGCCCACTCCGAGACCCTGCGCCGCCACGGCCAGCACCTCAAGCGCGGCGTGCTCCTCTACGGCCCGCCCGGCACCGGCAAGACGCACACCGTCCGGCACCTCATCAGCACCACGCCCGAGCACACCATCATCCTGCTGTCGGGCCAGACACTGCAGTTCATCGGCCAGGCCGCCGCCGTCGCGCGCCACCTGCAGCCCTCGATCGTGGTGCTGGAGGACTGCGACCTCGTAGCCATGGACCGCGGCTTCTCCCCCTCCGGCAACCCGCTCCTCTTCGAGGTCCTGGACACCTTGGACGGCCTCGACTCCGACGCCGACGTGGCCTTCCTGCTGACCACCAACCGGGTCGAGGTCCTGGAGGAGGCGCTCACACAGCGCCCGGGCCGCGTCGACCTCGCCGTCGAGATTCCGCTGCCCGACGAGGAGGCGCGCCGACGCCTGCTGGCCCTCTACCGCGGCACCGTCCCCTACTCCGACGAGGTCCTCGACGAGGTGGCCACCCGCAGCGACCACCGCACCGCGTCGTTCTTCAAGGAGCTCATGCGCCGCTCGGTCCTGACCGCTGCCGACGAGGGCGTTGAGCCCGCGGACCAGCACCTCACCGCAGCGCTCGACTCGCTCCTCTCGGACCAGGAGGCGCTCAACCGCAGCCTGCTGGGCGGAGGCATGGCCGACGATGAGGGCATGGATGGCGACGCCATCGGCGGGTACGCCTACCATCCGCTGGCCTGACGTGACCCGCACGCGATGGGGCTTCGGCCTGGGCACGCTGGGCCGCGACATGGTCGCGGCGCTGGTGTCGATGTACCTGATGTTCTACCTCACCGACGTCTTGGACGTCAGTGGGGCCCAACTGGCCGTCATCACCGTCATCCTCGTGGTCATGCGCGTCTTCGATGCCGTCAACGACCCGGTCATGGGCGTGATCGTCGACAACACCCACACCCGCTACGGCAAGTTCAAGCCCTGGATCTTCTGGGGTGGTCTCCTGTGGGGCATCGCCACGCTGGTGCTGTTCTTCGACACCGGCGTGCACGGCTGGGGTTACGTCATCCTGTTCACGGTGCTCTACCTGGTGTGGGAGATCGCGTTCACCATCAACGACATCGCCTACTGGTCCATGCTGCCGTCGCTGACGATCGACCAGAAGGAACGCGAACGCATCGCCGTGGTGGCCCGCATCTGCGCCAACGTGGGCCTGTTCTCCATGGCGGTTGGCCTCGTGCCCATCACGGCCTGGCTCACCGACGTCTTCGGCTCCGCACGCACCGCGTGGTTCGTGCTCGCGGCCGGCCTCGTCGTGATCATGCTGCTGTTCCAGTTGCTCACGCTCTTCCTGACGCGGGAGCGCGTGACAACCAAGCCGGAGACGACCCCGCTGCGCGAACTGTTCCAGGTGATCTACCGCAACGACCAACTCATGTGGGTAACCCTCGCCATGGTCGCCTACATGAGCGGCTACATCATCACCACGTCGTTCGGGCTCTACTACTTCAAGTACATCTTCGGCGACGAGGGCGCCTATCCGATCTTCGCCGCCATCCTCGGCATCACGCAGATTGTGGCGCTGGCCGCCTTCCCCTTGGTCTCGAAGTTCCTCAAGCGCCGCCAGATCCACCTCGTCGCGACGATCCTGTGCCTCATCGGCTACGTGTTCTTCCTGCTGTCCGGCACCTCGCTGGCGCTCGTCGCCGTCGCCGGCATCTTCCTGTTCACCGGCCAGGGTGCCGTCCAGCTGCTGATGGTGATGTTCATCGCGGATTCGGTGGAGTACGGCCACTGGAAGCTCGGCCGGCGCAACGAATCGGTGACCTTCTCCCTCCAGCCCTTCATCTACAAGCTCAGCAACGCCGTTGCCAGCGGCGTCGTGGGCGCCACCCTCATCCTGTCGGGCATAGACGTGGCCGTTTCGGCCGACGACGTCACGGATCGGGGCGCTTTCATCCTCCGGGTTTCCATGATGGTGCTACCAATGGTGTTGATGGCGTTGAGCTACCTCGTGCTGCGGGCGAAGTACAAGCTCGACGAGGAGTTCTACGCTGCATTGATCAAGGACCTGGAGGACAGACATGGCGCGAAAACTGCTCACTAGGCGGAGCACGGTCTTCGAGCTCTACCGCCACCCGGTGGGCCGCGACGTCATCGACAAGATCTTCCTCGCGTCAGGGATGCCCCGCCGCCTCGTCTACACGTTCTCCTGGCTGCCTCTGGGCGTGATCGACAAGATCGCCAGCCGGTTCACCGGCCCGGGGCTCGTGGACATCATCCTCGACGTCGTCAACAGCGAGCCCGATCGGCCGCTCAGGGGGCGCGCACCCAACCCCACCCCCTGGTGGCGCGAGGCGGTGTTCTACCAGGTCTACCCGCGGTCCTTCGCAGATTCGGACGGCGATGGCGTGGGCGACATCCGCGGCATCATCGACAAGCTCGACTACCTGGACACGCTCGGCGTCGACTGCCTGTGGTTGTCGCCGATCTTCGCCTCCCCCAACGTGGACATGGGCTACGACATCAGCGACTACCGCGACGTGATGGCCGAGATGGGCACGCTGGACGACGTCGACGAGCTGATCGCGGCCTGCCACGAGCGGGGCATGCGCATCATCCTCGACCTCGTCGTCAACCACACCTCAGACCAGCACGAGTGGTTCCAGCAGGCGATCGAGGATCCGGAGGGGCCCTACGGCGACTACTACATCATGGCCGAGGGGGACGCTGAATCCCCACCGAACAACTGGACCTCGTTCTTCTCCGGTTCGGCCTGGGGCTGGTACGAGGACGCGAAGCGGTGGGCCCTCCACCTTTTCGCCGACGGCCAGATGGACCTCAACTGGGAGAACCCGAAGGTCCGCACCGAGGTTGCCGACATCGTCAGCTGGTGGATGGAACGCGGCATCGACGGCTTCCGCCTCGACGTCATCAACTACATCTCCAAGCGACCCAGCCTGCCCGACGGGCACCCCTTCATCGGCGAACTGTTGAACTTCGTCGGCGTCGAACACTACTTCTACGGCCCCCGCCTCCACGAGTTCCTCCGCGGCCTGAGGCGAGAGGGCTTCACCCGCCGCACGGCTCCCAGGTCGACGCCGCGGCGCAGGCTCCCCGATGGCGGCCTGGGCGACCCGCTGCCCCCGGACATGATCGGCATCATGGTGGGCGAGACGCCGGGCATCGGCATGCAGATGGGCCGCCTGCTGAGTGGCTACGGCCGCGGCGAGATGGACCTCATCTTCAACTTCGACGTGCTCGACAACCCTGGCCAGACCAGGTGGGACACCTACAAGTACAAGCTCTGGTACCTGAAGCACTTCTACCGGGCCTATGACCGACACACCACACCGAACGACTGGATCCCGGTCTTCTTCGACAACCACGACAACCCGCGCATGCTCTCCAAGTTCGGTGGCGGCCGGGAGAAGGACCCCGAGATCCGCACCGCCATCGGCAAGATGCTGGCCACCATCCAACTGACGCTGCGCGGCACCCCGTTCCTCTACCAGGGCCAGGAGATCGCCGCCATCAACCAACAGTTCGAGGGGGTCGAGCAACTGCGTGACGTCGAGTCGATCAACCGGCACGCCGAGCTCGTGGCCAACGGCACGAGCAAGAAGGACGCCTGGCGCGAGATCCTCGCTGGCTCCCGCGACCACGCCCGGGTCCCCATGCGCTGGCAGCCCGACGGCGGGTTCAGCCAAGCTGAGCCCTGGCTGGTCGGCACCGACACGGCGCCCGGGTTCTCCGCCGAGGAACAGATCGCAGATCCGGATTCGGTCTACGCCTGGCACCGCGCGCTGATCACGCTGCGCCGCCAGTACCGCGCGCTCGCTCTGGGCGACCTGCGGTGGGTCCACCGGCGCAAGAAGTACTACT
This sequence comes from Propionibacterium sp., assembly GCA_012837465.1. Lineage (GTDB taxonomy): Bacteria > Actinomycetota > Actinomycetes > Propionibacteriales > Propionibacteriaceae > Arachnia. Next base: position 13,868 of record DURG01000342.1, read on the forward strand.
TCGCCTACCAGCGCACGATGGGGGCGCAGCGGTTCCTGATCGAGTGCAACACGTCGGACCGGCCACGCAAGCGCCCCCACGTCAGCGGCACGATCGTTCCGATCCTGGGCGGTCCCCGCGGCCCGGTCATGCAGCCGTGGGAGGCGATCGTCAGCCGGATCTACGACTGAGTCCGAGTCCTGAGTGTTCGTGAGGAACGGAACGTTTAGCCGCAAGTCCTGAGTGTTCGTGAGGAACGAACGAACGTATCGAAGGACGCCCCTTCAGTACACCGGCTGGTTCCTTGCAGAGACTCGGGCCCGAAGTCAGAGGCCCAGGAAGGCCCGCATCTCCTCGCAGGCTGCCTCGGCGCGCTCCTGGGTGGGAAGTTCGCAGAAGATGCGCAGCAGCGGCTCCGTGCCCGAGAAGCGGGCGATGATCCAGCCGTCCTCGAAGTAGACCTTCGCGCCGTCGCGGTACGACGTCTCGACGACCGTCTCGGTGAACTCCGGCAGCTTCTTCTCCACCATGAGGGTGTTGAGGATCTCCGGCTTGCGCTCCGGGGGGAACTTGAAATCGGTCTCGGCCATGTAGTGGGGGTCGAACTGGCCGGTGATCTCCTCGTAGATCTGGCTCATCGGCTTGCCGACCACGGCGATCATCTCAACCAGCAGTGCGGCGGCGTAGATGCCGTCCTTGCCGGAGATGTGCCCGCGCACGGTCAGGCCGCCGGACGACTCGCCGCCGATGATGGCATCGGTCTCGAGCATCTTGCCCGAGATCCACTTGAAGCCCACCGGCACCTCGTAGGACTCTTCGCCGAACTGCTCGGCGACGTCGTCCAGCAGGGACGTGGTCGCCACGTTGCGCACGACTGGGCCCTTCCAGCCCTTGTACTTGAGCAGGTAGTAGTAGAGGATCACCAGCAACTGGTTCGGGTGGAGGAAGTTGCCCTTGTCATCGATGACGCCGATGCGGTCGGCATCGCCATCGGTGGCGATGCCGAGGTCGCACTCGTTGTCGACGACGTAGCGCTTGAGCGACTCGAGGGTGGCCGACGTGGGCGACGGCATGCGGCCGCCGAACAGCGTGTCGTGGCGGTCGTGGATGACCTCGACGTCGACGCGGGCGGTCATCAGGATCGTCTGCAGCGAGGTCTTGGACACGCCGAACATCGGGTCCAGCGCGATCTTCAGCTTGGCGGCCTTGATCGCCTCCATGTCGACCTGGTCGATGATCGAGTCGATGTAGCCGTTGAACGGGTTGATCTCCGTGATCAGGCCGGATTCGATGGCGTTGTCGTAGTCGACGTGGCCGATCTCGTCCTCGCCCGATTCCTCCAACTCGGTCATGCGGCGCTCCACGTCGTGGGTGATCTCCTCGTCGGCGTCCTTGCCGCCGGCGGTGAAGACCTTGATGCCGTTGTAGAGCGCAGGGTTGTGGGAGGCGGTCACGGCCATGCCGTAGGGCAGGCCCTGATCCTTCACCGTCCACATGATCATCGGGGTGGGGGCTTGGGCCACCTTGATGACCTGGGTGCGGATGCCCTCACCGGCGAACACCTCGGCGGCCCAGTGCGCCGCCACGTCGGACAGGAAGCGACGGTCGTAGCCGATGACGATTCCAGGGTCCTGGACCCCTTCCTCCTTGATGCGCTGTGCGAGTGCCCCGCACAGCAGTCGAACGTTGCTCCGGATGAACTCATCGCCGATGATCGCGCGCCATCCGCCGGTACCGAAATTGATTCTCGCCACACCCCCACAGTAGTCGCGACATGACCGTGTGCTGCTCACAGCTGGACAAACATCGAGCGAATGCGCAGAATTCCTGCGCGTTGGCTGGCCGAAGGGCTCTCAGGCCAGGTCGACCAGCTCGGCGTAGTCGTCAGACCAGAGGTCCTCCACGCCGTCAGGCAGGATCAGGACGCGATCCGGCTCCAGAGCCGCCACGGCACCGGGGTCGTGCGTGACGAGGACGACGGCGCCCGCGTAGGTGCGAATGGCGTTGAGCACCTCGGCGCGCGACGCGGGGTCGAGGTTGTTCGTCGGCTCGTCGAGGAGCAGCACGTTCGCGGCGGAGACCACCAGCATGGCCAGTGCGAGCCTAGTCTTCTCGCCTCCCGAGAGCACCTTGGCAGGCTTCTCCACGTCGTCGCCGGTGAAGAGGAAGGAGCCCAGTACCTTGCGCACCTCTGTGTCACCCATGTTGGGCGAGGCCGACACCATGTTGTCCAGCACGCTGCGGTTCACATCGAGTGTCTCGTGTTCCTGCGCGTAGTACCCGATGCGGGCACCGTGGCCGAGTTCGACGCGGCCCGCCGTCGGTTCCTCGATGCCGCTCAGCAGGCGCAACATGGTCGTCTTGCCGGCGCCGTTGAGGCCGAGGATGACCACCTTGGAACCCTTGTCGATGGCCAGGTCGACGGCGGTGAACACCTCGAGCGAACCATAGGACTTGCTGAGGTCGAAGCCCCGCAGGGGCGTCTTGCCGCAAGGGGCGGGGTCCGGGAAGCGGATCTTGGCCACCGCGTCGACCTGTCGCTCCCCCTCGACGGAGGCCAGCAGCTTCTCGGCGCGGCGGGCCATGTTCTGGGCGGCGACGGCCTTGGTGGCTTTGGCACGCATCTTGTCGGCCTGCATCATCAACTGGCTGGCCTTGCGCTCGGCGTTGGCGAGTTCGCGCTTGCGGCGGCGTTCGTCGGTCTCGCGCTGCTGGAGGTAGCGCTTCCAGTTCATCGAGTAGATGTCGAGCTCGGCCCGGTTGGCGTCGAGGTGGAAGACCTTGTTGACCACGGCGTCGAGCAACTCGGTGTCGTGGGAGATCACGATGAGGCCACCTGCGAAGCCCTGGAGGTAGCTGCGCAGCCACACGACCGAATCGGCGTCGAGGTGGTTGGTGGGCTCGTCGAGCAGCAGCGTGTCCGCGTCGGAGAACAGGATGCGGGCCAATTCGATCCGTCGGCGCTGGCCACCGGACAACGTCTTGAGCGGCTGCCCCAGCACGCGGTCTGGGAGACCGAGGTTCGCGGCGATCCGGGCGGCCTCGGATTCCGCGGCATACCCACCAGCGGCGACGAAGGCCGCCTCGGCACGGGTGTAGGCGGCCATGGCGTCCTCACGGACTCGCCCTTCGGCGCTGGCCATGGTCTCCTCGGCCCGGCGCATCCGGCGCACCACCGCGTCGAGCCCGCGGGCGCCGAGCACGCGGTCGCGGGCGAGCTGTTCGGGGTCGCCGGAACGGGGATCCTGCGGCAGGTAACCGAGCTGTCCCGTGCGGGTCACCTGGCCGGCTGCCTGCTGGCCTTCGCCGGCGAGGATGCGGGTGAGCGTGGTCTTGCCGGCGCCGTTGCGGCCGACGAGGCCGATGCGGTCACCGTTGATGACCTGGAAGCTCACCGGGGACAACAGGAGCCGCGCACCAGCGCGTACCTCGATGTCCTTGACCTGCAGCACCCGGACAGTCTTCCCTCAAGGAGCCGGATCGGCAAACCGGGCAATGTCCCTCGATACGTTTGCTCGTTCCTCGCAAACACTCGGGACCCAGGAACAGGCACTACGTTTGCTCGTTCCTCGCAAACACTCGGGACGCGGGAACAGACACTACGTTGCTCGTTCCTCGCAAACACTCGGCACCCGGGATCAGGCGACGGCTTCGACCAGCTGCGGCCCGTCGGTGCCGACCTTGTTGACCTCGCGCGAGACCTTGCGGTGCGCCAGGTCGAGGGGCGCAGTCAGCATCGAAACAGCGGCCTCGGCGTCGTGGAAGGCGGGGTCGAGCCAGTCGTCCCAGCTGTTGCGCGGCACCACCATGGGCATGCGGTCGTGCACCCAACCGAACTCATCGGTCGCCTCGGTGGTGAGGATCGTGGTGCTGGCGAGCCAGCCGTCGGGGCCCTTCCAGAACTCATACAGGCCGGCCATGACGAACAACCCCGACGAAGGGCTCAGGAAGTAGGGCTGCTTCACGGGCTTCTTCTCCCCCGGCACCTCTTCACTGCGCCACTCGTAATAGCCCAGGGCGGGCAGCAGGCAGCGGCGCGCTGCGGCGGCCTTCCGGAACGACGGCTTCTCGGTGACGGTCTCGACCCGCGCGTTGATCAACCGGGCACCACCGGTCGGCGACTTCGCCCAGCTCGGCACCAGGCCCCACTTCAGCGGCACCAACTTGCGGGTGGTCTCACCGTCCTTCTCCCGCTCGACGACGGCGGGCACCGGGTCGGTCGGGGCGATGTTGTAGCGGGGGCCCGTGACCGCCGCGATCTCGTCGTCGATGAAGGAGATCTCGAAATCCTCGACCAACTCGGCTGGATTCGCCGTCGCCGCATACCGTCCACACATGTGGTCAAGGCTAGTAGGGTGTCTCCATGAGTCTGTTGCGATTCGTAGCCAGAAGCCTGTTCGCGAGCTATTTCATCTCCGAGGGTGTCAAGGCGGTCACCAAGCCGGCCGAGACAGCCCCGGATGCGGAAGCGTTCACGAGCAGCGTTGCCCCCCTCCTCCAGCGCGTCGTACCCGCAGATGTCGCCTCCTACGTTCCTGAGAAGGCCGAGACCTGGGTGCGAATCTCCGGGGTGGCCCAGATCCTCGGTGGCACCATGTTCGCCACGGGCATCGGCCGCCGCATCGGCGCACTCCTGCTGGCCAAGGCCAGCGTCCTGAACCTCGCGATCGCGGCGCCCGGCAAGCACGCCACGCCTGAGGCCAAGGCCAACGCCCGCCCCGACATGCTGCGCAACGCGGCGCTGCTCGGCGCCAGCGTGCTCGCCACGCAGGACCTGCAGGGCAAACCCAGCCTCGGTTGGCGTTCCGCCCAGGCCGCCAAGGTCGCCGAGAAGAAGGCCTCGGCCATCGGCGACGACGTGTCGAAGTCGGCCAGGAAGGCTGCCGCCAAGGCGGAGAAGAAGGCCAACCAGTTGAGCAAGAAGGCCCGCAAGCAGGCCAAGCAGCTCAGCAAGAAGATCGAGGCCGTCACTCCTTGACCGGTCAGGCCCTTCCCTTCACCTCGTCCCCCGTCGTCGGGGAAGTGACTGTTCCTGGCTCCAAGTCGGAGACCAACCGCGCGCTGGTGCTCGCCGCCCTTGCGGACGGGCCCAGCGCGCTGCGCGGCGTGCTCGACTCCCGCGATTCCCAACTGATGATCGATGCCCTGCGTGCGCTGGGCGTCTCGCTGGAACGCGACGGCGACGCGCTCGTCGTCACCCCGCCCGTGCGCTTTCGCGGTGCCCTCGACATCGACTGCGGCCTCGCAGGCACGGTGATGCGCTTCGTGCCGCCCATCGCGCTGCTCGCGGATGGTCCCAGCACCTTCATCGGTGACCCGCACGCCTCGGAGCGGCCCATGGGCCCCATCCTCGACGGCCTGCGCCAGCTCGGCGCGCTGGTCTCGGAGGACGCGCTGCCCTTCCGCCTCGTGCCGCCGGCCGCGTTCGGCTCCGAGGCCTCCGTCGACGCCTCGGGCTCGAGCCAGTTCGTCTCCGGCCTCCTGCTCATCGGCTCGCTGCTGCCCGACGGCCTCATGCTCCGCCACACCGGCGCCACCCTGCCGTCGCGGCCTCACATCGCCATGACCTGCGAGATGCTGCGCGCCCGCGGCGTCCGGATCGACCAGCCCGATGAGAGCACCTGGGTCGTGGCACCAGGCCCGATCGCTGCCCTGGACCTGCTCATCGAGCCGGACCTCACCAACGCCGCCGTGTTCCTCGCCGCTGCCGCCGCCACCGGCGGCCGGGTGACGGTGCCCGGTTGGCCCGAGACCTCGCTCCAGCCCGGCGCGCTCTTCCTGGAGCTCGCCGCGCGGATGGGCGCCACCGTCGAACGCGACGACGGCTCGGTCACCCTCGTCGGCCCCGAGAGGCTGCACGGCATCGACGTGGACCTCACCACCGCGTCCGAGCTCACCCCCGTCATCGCTGCGCTGGGCGCACTCGCGGCGGGCACGACGACGATCCGCGGCGTCGGCCACATCCGCGGCCACGAGACCGATCGGCTCGCCGCGCTCGTCGCTGAGCTGACCAAGCTGGGCGTCCGTGCCGAGGAGACCGCCGACGGCCTCACCGTCGAGGGGGGAGCGGCGCTGCAGCGCGCCGAGGTCGAGACCTACGCCGACCACCGCATGGTTCACTTTGCCGCCATCTTGGCCCTCGCGCAGCCCGGCATCACGGTGACCGATCTGGAGTGCGTGTCGAAGACCATGCCGGCCTTCCCACAGGACTGGGCGGGGCTGGTCTCGTGAGCGGCCGCTGGGACAAGCACGACAGAGACGTCGAGGAGTTCGACCGCCCCCGACGGCGCAGCCGGCCACGCACCAAGGAACGCCCCGACTACTCGCACCTGCCGATCGCCCGGGTGGTCTCGGTGGACCGCGGCCGGTACCGCTGCCTCATCGGCGACCGCCAGGTCACGGCGGTCCGCGGCCGTCTGATCGACCGCAAGGGCGGGGTGATCGTCGGCGACAACGTGCGCCTCGACGGCGACGTCAGCGGAGACGAGGGTACCCTCAGCCGCATCGTCGAGGTACTCGAGCGCACCACCATGCTGCGCCGCAGCGCCGACGACGCAGATTCGTTCGAGCGCCCCATCGTCGCCAACGCAGACCAGCTCTTCATCGTGACCGCCCTGGCCGACCCTCCGCCCCGGATGGGCATGATCGACCGCATCCTCGTGGCAGCCTACGACGCCCGCATCGAACCCGTGCTGTGCCTCACCAAGGCAGATCTGGCCTCCCCGAAGGTACTCCGAGAAGCCTACGAGCCCCTCGGCGTGCCCATCCTCGTCACCGAGCCGGAGGCGGACCTCACCGAGATCCACGAGGCCATCAAGGACCGGGTCACCGTGTTCGTGGGCCACTCCGGCGTGGGCAAGTCCACGCTGGTCAACCGCCTCATCCCGGACGCGAACCGGGCCACCGGCGAGGTCAGCGAACTCACCGGCAAGGGCCGCCACACCTCCACCTCCGCCTACGCGATGGAACTGCCCGGGGGCGGCTGGCTGATCGACACCCCCGGCGTGCGCTCGTTCGGCATCATGCACGTCTCCCCCGAATCCATCGTCGGCGCCTTCCCCGACCTCGCCGAGATCGCGGAGGACTGCCCGCGCGGCTGCCACCACGAGACCGGAGCCGTGGACTGCGCCTTCGACGATGCCGTCGCTGCCGGCCGGCTGGCGGAGGCGCGCCTGGCCTCCTTCCGCCGCATGGAAGCCGCCTTCATCTGAGCACGGTCCCGAGCCTAGATCCAGCGGTGCCGTACTCCCGGGTCCCGAGTGCCCCGCCACCGCCGCGCTTCACCACCAACTACGGCACTGGCGGGGTGTATCGACGTGTCCCCACCTCACTTCGAGTCCCGAGTGCCCCGCCATCTCGGGCAGCACCACGAACAACACCACTGGCGGGGTGTATCGAGGGACGATCCTCACCCAGCCCGGTACGGTTGTCCCATGGCACAGACGAAGGACCTCACCGACGACGTGCGCCTCGCGCACCTCATGGCAGACGACGCCGATTCGCTCTCGATGAGCCGGTTCAAGGCGCTGGATCTCCAGGTCAAGTCCAAGCCAGACTCGACCCCCGTGACGGAGGCCGACACCGCCGTCGAGGAATCCATCCGCCGCACCCTCGCCCGCACCCGCCCGCGCGACGCCGTGCACGGCGAGGAGCTTGACGATACCGGCGACGCACCTCGCCGCTGGATCATCGACCCCATCGACGGCACCAAGAACTACCTGCGGGGCGTGCCCGTCTGGGCCACGCTGATCGCTCTGGAAGTCGAGGGACGCATCGTGGCCTCCGTGGTCTCCGCCCCCGCTCTGGGCCGCCGCTGGTGGGCCTCAGAGGGCGGCGGTGCCTACACCGGCCGCTCCATCCTCAACGCCAGCGAGCTCCGCGTCAGCAAGGTGGAGCAGATCGAGGACTCATCGCTGTCCTATTCGGACATCGCCGAGTGGGTCGATTCGGGCAAGGGCCAAGGCTTCATCGACCTCATGCGCTCCTCCTGGCGCACCCGCGCCTACGGCGACTTCTGGAGCTACATGCTGGTGGCCGAGGGCGCCGTCGACGTGGCAGCGGAACCGGATCTGGAGCTCTACGACATGGCCGCGCTCGACATCATCGTGCGCGAGGCCGGCGGCCGTTTCACCAACCTCAACGGCGACGACGGCGTGCACGGGCCCGGCGCACTGGCCACCAACGGCATCCTCCACGACGCCGCACTCAAGTTCCTGTCCTGACTAGCCCCTGAGCGTGGTCCCTGAGCGTTCGCCTGCGAGCTTGCGAGCCAGCGAACGACGA
>DURG01000343.1 GCA_012837465.1 Propionibacterium sp.
GAGCGGCACCTCACCGGCACGGCCTCGGCCCAGGCGGCTGGTATCTCCACCGTCTACCAAGAGGTCAACCTCTGTGCCAACCTGAGCATCGGCGAGAACGTCATGCTCGGCCACGAGGTGAAGGGCGCGGCCGGCATCAACTGGCGCAAGACGCACGACGAGGCCCGCAGGGCGCTGTCCCGGTTGGGACTGGGACACCTCGACCCGAGGGCGCCCCTGTCGTCGATCTCGATCGCACTGCAGCAGCTGGTGGCGATCTCGCGGGCGATGGCCACCGACTCCACGGTGCTGATCCTCGACGAGCCCACCTCCAGCCTCGACGCCAATGAGGTCGAGGTGCTGTTCACCGTGATCCGCCACCTGCGCGATCAGGGCGTCGCCATCCTGTTCGTCTCGCACTTCCTCGATCAGGTCTACCAAATCAGCGACCGGATCACCGTGCTGCGCAACGGACAGTTCGTGGGCGAGTACCTCGTCGACGAACTGAACCGCACCGAGCTGATCTCGAAGATGATCGGCAAGGACTTCGAGTCGCTCAAGGCGCTGGGCTCGAACCGCCAGAGGGAGGCGCGGGACCGCACCGGAACGCCGCTGCTCTCCGCGACGAACCTGGGCCGCAAAGGCGCCATCAACCCCACGGACGTGGAAGTTCACCCCGGTGAAGTGGTGGGCTTCGCCGGCCTGCTTGGGGCCGGGCGCACCGAGTTCGCCAGGTTGATCGCCGGCGCGGACAAGCCGGACTCCGGCACGATCGAGGTCAAGGGCCGCAAGGTGACCATCGGGTCGCCGGTGGCGGGCCTCGCGCACGGGATCGCCTACTCCACGGAGAACCGGCGCGAGGACGGCGTCGTCGGCGACCTCAGCGTGCGCGAGAACATCATGCTGGCCGTCCAGGCCCGCCGCGGCTGGATGCGCAGGGTCCGCGCCAAGGAGGTCGACAAGCTCGTCGACACCTACATGGAGCGATTCGACGTGCGGCCACGGGATCCTGAACGCCCCATCCGGCTGCTCTCAGGCGGCAACCAGCAGAAGGTGCTGCTCGGCCGCTGGCTCGCCACCAACCCAGAACTGCTCCTGCTCGACGAGCCCACCCGAGGCATCGACGTCGGGGCCAAGGCGGATATCCAGGAGACGGTCGCCGAACTTGCGCAAGGCGGCATGAGCGTCGTGTTCATCTCCTCCGAGCTGGAGGAGGTGGTGCGCCTGTCCGAGCGCATCGTCATCCTGAAGGACCGCCAGAAGGTGGGCGAAGTGGTCAACGGACCGGGCGTGAGCGCCGAATCCATCGTCTCGATCATCGCGGCGGAATCCGAACCCGGCGCCGAGGACCGTGCCAACGCCGGAAAGGGGGCCGGGGAATGAACCGGGTCAAGGCGGTCCTGCGGACCTCGTGGTTCTGGGCCATCGTCGGCATCGCCGTGCTGCTGCTGATCAACACGGTCAAGGATCCGCGCTACCTGTCCGTCGGTCTGAACCCCACCACTGGGATGATGACGGGCAACATCCTCGACATCCTGCGCGTCTCCGCGCCCATCATCATGATCGCGGTTGGCATGACCTTCGTGATCGCCACCGAGGGCATTGACCTGTCGGTCGGCTCGATGATGGCCGTGGGCGGGGCCGTCGCGATGCAGACGCTCAGCAACCTGAGCGACCCGACTTCGGTCGCCGCGATGCTGCAGGCGATCGGCCTTGCGGTGCTCCTGGCAGTCGTGCTCGGCGCCGTCAACGGCGTGTTGGTCGCCGTCGTGGGGTTGCAGCCGTTCATCACCACGTTGGTGATGATGATGGCCGCCCGAGGGATCGCCCGGGTGGTCACGGGCGGGCAGAACACCAACGCGCGCAACGAGCCCTTCCGGCTGCTGGCCAACGGCCAAATTCTGGGCATTCCCACCAGCTTCGTGCTCGCGCTCATCATCGTCGTGCTCGTCGCGCTGCTGATGCGGCGCACCGCGCTGGGGCTGATGATCGAATCCATCGGGATCAACCCGCGCGCGAGCCGCTTGGCCGGCATCCGCCCGCGGCCCATCCTCATCGCCGTCTACGCGCTCGCGGCCGTCCTGGCTGCGATAGCCGGGATGTTCAACGTCTCCGAGGTGATGACGGTCAACCCGTCGAGCACCGGCAACCTGATGGAGATGGATGCGATCTTGGCGGTCGTCATCGGCGGTACTTCCCTGGCGGGCGGCAAGTTCTCCATCCTGGGATCGACGATGGGCGCACTGCTGATCGCGACCCTCAACAAGACCGTGGTGTTCCTCGGGGTGCCGTCGGCGGCGACCCCCGCGTTCAAGGCGTTGGTGATCATCGTCCTGGTGCTGCTGCAGTCGGAGCGGATCCGCAATCTGCTGTTCCGCAAGAAGTCACCGGGGTCGCCTGGGGCGACGGTTGCGCAGGGAGCGGGCGCTGTGCCGTCAGCTGGCGAGGCCGGGTCTGAGCCGAAGGGGGCCGTGTCGTGAACGCGCCGAACACGCTAGTCGACGAGGCGCGGCCCGCGCCGGATCTGCCTCGCGCCCAAGAATCCCACGCGAGCAGCGTAGCCGGGTGGTGGCATCGCGCCCAGCGGCTGCTGCCCACCCTGATCGCGCTGGCGCTACTGCTGGGCATGCTCATCTACGCGGAGGTCGCCTACGGTCGGGTGTTCCACCCCGGCACAATGTCGGACCTGTTGGGGGGAGCGGCACCCATGCTGATCCTCGCGGTGGGCATGACGCTGGTGATCATCTCGGCCGGCATCGACCTATCCGTCGGGGCCGTGGTCGCGTTCAGTTCTGTGGCCGGGGTGATGCTGATGGGCCAGGGCCTCAACGGGTGGCTGGGCGTGTTGGCGATGATCGTCCTCGCGTCGCTGTTCGGGTTGTTCGCCGGGGTCATGGTGCAGTACTTCAACGTCCAGCCCTTCATCGCCACCTTGGCGATGATGTTCCTGGCGCGCGGCCTCGCGTCGATGCTCACCACTGACGTGGTCCGGGCGCCCGAGGGCTCGCCGTTCGAGTGGTTGTCGACGAGGTGGAAGCTGTACGACGGGCCCAAGGTCAACGACTTCACGGTCACTCCAGGGGTGCTTATCGCGCTCCTCGTCGTGCTCGGCGCCGTCTTCTTCCTGCACCGCACCCGGATGGGGCGCACGGTGTACGGCATCGGGGGGTCGGAGAATTCGGCCGAGCTGATGGGGCTGCCCGTGGCGCGCACGCGGGTGCTGATCTACGTGATCTCGGGCGCCTGTTCGGGTCTGGCGGCGGTGGTTTACACCGCCAGCGTCCAGGGGTCGGCGAGGAACGTGACCGGGCTTGGTTGGGAGCTCGACGCGATCGCGGCCGTCGTCATCGGGGGATCCCTGTTGACGGGAGGGGCGGGCTACGTGTTGGGGTCGGTCATCGGGGTTCTGGTGCTGCAGGTGTTGCGGTTGATCATCACGAAGGACGGCTCGATCGACCCGCAGTACCTGACGATCATCACGGGCGCGGTGTTGTTGGTGTTCGTGCTGCTCCAGCGGTTGTTGGCCAAGAAGCGAAGCGAGCGCTGAGCGCAGGTTGCAGGGGAGCCACCCGCGGTGGACGTAGCACCGGTCGAGCGTCGAGACGGGCGGAGAGCCGGCGCTGGCCCGGAGATGGGCAGCTAGGATTCGGCCATGAGCGTCCCGAATGTGCTGGCCAACCGTTACGCGTCGAAGCAGATGCGCGACATCTGGGCCCCAGAGGCAAAGATCATCTCCGAGCGGAAGCTGTGGCTCGCCGTGCTGCGCGCCCAGCGCGACCTCGGCGTCGACTTCGGTGGGGCCGACGCCGACGCGGTGATCGCCGCGTACGAGGCCGTCGTCGACCAGGTCGACCTGGCCTCGATCGACGCCCGCGAGCGCGTCACCCGGCACGACGTGAAGGCCCGCATCGAGGAGTTCAACGACCTCGCCGGCCACGAGCACATCCACAAGGGCATGACCTCGCGTGACCTCACCGAGAACATTGAGCAGCTGCAGGTGCTGGAGTCGCTGCAGGTCATCCGGATCCGCGTGATCGCCGCGCTGGCCGAGCTCGCCCGGCTCGCCACGCAGTACGCGGACCAGCCCTTGACCGGCCGCTCGCACAACGTCGCCGCGCAGCTCACCACGCTGGGCAAGCGCTTTGCGACGGCCGCCGACGAGCTGCTCGTCGCGCTGGCCCGCCTCGACGACCTCATCGGGCGCTACCCGGCACGCGGCATCAAGGGCCCCGTCGGCACCGCACAGGACATGCTCGACCTCCTCGGCGGCGACGCCGACAAGCTCGCCGAACTCGAGCAGCGCATCGCCGATGAGCTCGGCTTCGCCGCGGTGTTCACCTCCACCGGGCAGGTCTACCCGCGCTCCCTCGACTACGACGCGGTGACCGCGCTCGCCCAGGTGGCCGCGGCGCCGTCGAACGTCGCCACGACGATCCGCCTGATGGCCGGCATCGAGTTGGTCACCGAGGGGTTCAAGGAGGGCCAGGTCGGCTCGTCGGCCATGCCCCACAAGATGAACACGCGGTCGTGTGAGCGCGTCAACGGCCTGGCCGTGGTGCTGCGCGGCTACGTGTCGATGGTGGGCGAGCTCGCCGGCGACCAGTGGAACGAGGGCGACGTGTCGTGCTCCGTGGTGCGCCGGGTCGCGCTGCCGGACGCGTTCTTCGCACTCGACGGGCTGTTCGAGACCTTCCTCACCGTGCTGGCCGACTTCGGCGCGTTCCCCGCCGTCATCGAGGCCGAACTCGAGCGCTACCTGCCGTTCCTGACCACCACCAAGGTGCTCATGGCCGCGGTCCGCAAGGGCGTGGGCCGCGAGGTCGCACACGAGGCGATCAAGGAGCACGCAGTCGGGGTCGCACTGGACCTCCGCAAGGGCGCGCGCACCAACGACCTGCTCGACAGGCTCGCCTCCGACGAGCGCCTCGGCCTCACCCGCGAGGAGCTGGACGGGCTCGTCGTGAGCCCGCTGGAGCTGGCTGGGACGGCGCAGGCGCAGGTCGCCCGGATCGCCGAACAGGTGGGTCGCATCGTCGAGGCGAATCCTGCGGCTGCGGCGTACCGTCCTGGGTCGGTGCTGTAGGAGGGCTCTGCGGGAGCGCTGCGGGGCCCCTTCGTCGTGCTGCGCTGCTCCTTCGTCGCAGGCAGCACGCTCAGGGAGCGTACTTGTCCACAGGTGGCTCCATTCTGGGGTGATTGACCCCGCGGGCGGCTTGAATGGAGCCATGCGAGCGCGCGATGAGAGAGGGCTGTCACTGTCGGTGTGGACGACGGTGGCGCTGCCCGCGTTCATCATCGCCGTCGGAGTGGGCGTCGACTTCTCCGGGCACGCCGC
>DURG01000344.1 GCA_012837465.1 Propionibacterium sp.
CCTCTGCCTCGGCGAGCGCGGCGCGGCGGGACTGCTCACCGACACCGGTGAGGCGATCACGTTCGGCCTGGGCCTCGGCGTCGGCGATCGAGGCGGCCTTGCGGGCATCGGCCTCGAAGATGGCGGCGTTGCGCTTGGCCTCGGCCTCCGTCTCCACGCGGTACCGCTCGGCGTCCGCCGGGCGGCGCACCTCGGTGTCCAGTTGGCGTTCCTTCAGCGCGGCCTGCGCGACGGCGACCTTCTCCTGTTCGCCGAGGATGACCTGGTCGCGGTCCGCTTGGGCCAGCGGGCCGGCGGCGGCCGCGGTGGCGCGGGCGGCGTCGGTCTCGGACTGGATCTCGGCCTGCTTCAGCACCAGCGCGCGCTGGGCGATGGCGATCTCCTGCTCGGCGGCGATCTGGGCCTGCTCGGCCTCGCGGCGGGCCTCGGCCTCGGCGACTGCAGCCAGCCGGCCCAGCTTGGCCGACTCGGGGCGGCCCAGGTCGGACAGGTAGGTGCCGTCGTCGGTGATGTCCTGGATCTGGAAGGTGTCCAGCACCAGGCCCTGGCCGGTCAGTGAGGATTCGGACTCGTCGGTGACTCGCTGCGCGAACGCGGCGCGGTCACGGATGATCTGCTCGACGGTCAGCGAGCCGACGATGGCGCGCAGCGAGCCGGCGAGGGTCTCCTGTGTGAAGGTCTCGATCTCGTCCTGCTGCGAGAGGAAGCGCTGGGCGGCGGCCCGGATGGAATCCTCGTTGCCGCCAACCTTGACGATGGCCACGCCCTCGACGTTGAGCTTGATGCCCTGGCCGGAGACCGCGTTGCGGATGGTCACCATGATGCGGCGCGACGACAGGTCGAGCACGTGGAGCTTCTGGATGAACGGGATGACGAACACGCCGCCGCCCATGACCACCTTCTGGCCGCTCAGGTCCGTGGAGACCAAGCCGGTTTCGGGGTTGCGGACCTCCTTGCCCTTGCGGCCGGTGATGATGAAGGCCTCGTTGGGTTTGGCCACCTTGTAGCGGCTGGCGATGAGCAGGCCGACGAGGACGAGTAGGACCAACAGGCCCAGGATCGCTAGTAGTACTGGACTGATACCTGGCATGGATGCCTTTCAGTTGTGGTGGCTCGGGATCAGGGGGTGAGTTCGTCGGGTGCCGACGTGGGAGTGACCTCGACTGCGGTGGGTGACAGGATGGCGGAGACCCACACCTCGTCACCGTAGGCGACGGGGAGGTCAGCCTTGGCGGCGATCTTGCGCACGTGCCCGCCGACGCTGATGCTGATCTCGCCGTAGCCGCCCTCCGGGATCGCGGTGATGACGCGGCCGGAGTGGCCGATCATCGAATCCGAGCGGAAGCTGGCTGCGTCCTCGCCTCGCTTCAGCGAGCGGGTGAGGCGCAGGGCGCCCCAGGCGGCCAGTCCGCCGACGACCAGGCCGACAGCGATCGCGACGAGGATGTTGTCGACTGCAGCCAGGCCGAGGGCGCCGCCGAAGCCGAACGCCCCGACGAACGCCGAGATGGAGGACACGGAGAAGAGGTCGCCGCCCAGCACGTCGAGGTCGAAGAGGCCGTCGAGGACGTCGCCGACCAGGAGCGAGGCGAGGACCAACACGATGCCGACCGCTCCGATCATCAGAAACGCGGTCAATGCGGCACCTTCCGTTGTGGGGATTTCCAATTCTACCCGGACACGACGACGCAGCCATCAGACCTGGGTACCGAGACCCGCGAGGAATGCGGCCCCACCCCGGGTCCTGAGTGCCCGCGAGGAACGAGCGGGTGTATCGAAGGACACCACTACACTTCCCCCACAGGCCCTCGTAGCCCAACTGGCAGAGGCAGGCGGCTTAAACCCGCCCAAGTACGGGTTCGAATCCCGTCGGGGGCACCTTCCTATATCCGCGGCTCCGTGCTGTGCGCCTGGGGCTCAGGGGCGTCCGGGTCCAGGTCCTGCGGATCCCAGTCGTCGTCGAGCAGCGAGATGACCTCACCGTACTTCGGGGCCACCGCCACCCAGCCCAACTCGTCGGTGATGCGTTCGGCGAACAGCTTGGCCACCTCGGGCTCGCCGTGGGTGACGAACACCTCCTCGGCCTCCTTGTCCAGGTCCTTCAGCCAGTCCATGAGGTCCGAGGCGTCGCCGTGGACGGAGAATTCGCGGTCGCGCACGATCTCTGCGCGCACCTTCACGTAGCGGCCGTTGATCTTGACCTGGCGCGCGCCCTCCTCGAGTTCGCGGCCGCGGGTGCCCTCGGCTTGGAAGCCGGTCAGCACCACGGAGTTGCGCTGGTCTGGCAGCAGGCGCTGCAGGTGGTAGAGCACGCGGCCGCCCTCCGCCATGCCGGAACTCGAGATGATGATCATCGGCTCCTTGCGGCCGTTGAGCTCCTTGGAGTCGCGGGAGGTGCGCGCCAGCGTCAGGTCGAGGTCGGTGAAGTCCGCTACCGTGATGTCCTCGCGCAGTTCGCCGAGCGACTCGTCGGTGTAGACCTCCAGGCCGCGCAGCGACATGGGCCCGTCCACCACGACCGGCACCTCGGGGATGCGGCCGGCGCGGCGCATCTGCACCAGCGCATGGAGGACGGTTTCGGTGCGGTCGATGGCGAAGGCGGGCACGACGACGATCCCGCCGCGGTCCACGGTGCGCCGAATCGTGTCGGCGAAGTCTTCGTGGGGGAGGTCCGGGTCGGGATGCTCGCGGTCGCCGTACGTCGACTCGATGAGCACGATGTCCGCCCCCGGGGGAGTCTCGCGGTCCTTCAGGATGGGGTGCTGGTGGCGGCCCAGGTCGCCGGAGAACAGCACGGATCGGTCGCCGAACTCCACATGGATCGATGCCGAACCCAGGATGTGCGCCGAACGGGTCCAGCGCGCCCAGATCCCGTCGATGTCGACGTTGGTGTCCCACTCGACGGCGCGGAACAGCGGGAGGGTGTTCTCCACGTCGTCGGAATCGTAGAGCGGATCCTGCTTGGGGTGGCCGTTGCGCTCGGCGTTCGCGGCGGCCTGCTCCTGGAGTCGTCCGGAGTCGCGCAGCACGATCTCGGCCAGTCGGATGCTGGCCTCGGTGGCCCAGATGGGGCCGCGGAAGCCGTGCCGCACCAGCGCGGGCAGGTAGCCCACATGGTCGGTGTGGGCGTGCGTCAGGAGGACGTCGCTGAGGCTGGCGGGGTCGATGGGGAACCGGTCGCGGTTCCGGGCGTGCCAATCGCCTTGGAACACGCCGGCGTCCAGCAGGATGCGCCGGTCATCGAGGGTCATCAGGTACTTCGAGCCGGTCACGGTGCCAGCCGCGCCGAGGAACGTGAGGGTCGCCTTCTGGGGAGTGCTCATGGATCGATGGTGGCACGCCCCCGGATCAGCCGCAGGAGAACGCACAGGTGATTGACAGCGCGGTCACGTACCATTGAGCCGACGGCCCCGCAGGGGGCCATGAACCAGAGAGAGAAAAAATACATGGCTAATCCGATCATCGGCCGGCCGGATGCGTTCACCCGGCACGGTGGTGGCCAGCAGCAGCGCGGCTACACCGGCTACGGCGCTCCGCAGGGCTACGCCCCGCCGCAGTTCGACCAGCAGGCTCCTCAGCAGCCCTACGATCCCTACACCGTCCCCCAGCAGGAGGCCCCCCGCTCGTCCGGCGTCATGACGCTCGACGACGTGCTCGCCAAGACGGCGATCACGCTCGGCGTGGTGGCCGTCACCGCCATTGCGGTGTTCCTCGGCTTCTCGAACGGCATCCTGCCGCTCACCCTGCTCACGCCCGCAGTGATCGTCTCCGCGATCGTCGGCCTGGTGACCGTCATGTTCGTCGCCGGCCGGCGCAAGCTGCCCGTGGGCGGCGTGCTGTTCTACGCCGCCGTCGAGGGTGTCTTCGTGGGCGCCTTCTCGACCCTGTTCGAGTTCATGTACCCCGGCATCGTCACGACCGCCGTCATGGCGACCTTCGTCACTGCGGCCGCAACGCTCGGCGCTTACAAGTTCTTCAACATCCGCGTCACGCCCAAGTTCCGCAAGATGGTGTTCATCGGCACCGCCGCCATGGCCGGCGTGCTCTTGGTGAACTTCGTGCTGGCACTGTTCGGTGTCAGCACCCCCATCCGCGAGGTGGGATCCGGTGCGGGCTGGATCGCGATCGGCATCTCGATTCTGGCCGTGATCCTCGCGGTGCTGAACCTCGTCACCGACTTCGATTCCGTCGAGCGCGGCATCGCCTCCCAGGCGCCCGCTCAGGAATCGTGGCGCGCAGCCCTCGGCATCACCGTCACCATGGTGTGGCTGTACGTCGAGATCCTCCGCATCCTGAGCTACTTCAGGGACTGACCCGACATCAGCTTGCGGGCGTACTGACTCAGCAGCGTCCGCGAGCTGTTCGTCCAGTGCAACGAGCGCCAAGCGCGCGCAGGCACCCAGCCGGCCCTCTGCGTCGAGCCACCAACGTCGTGGACGACCGGGTCGCTGGGTGTTTTGCATACTGCCCCGTAGACGACGCGCAAGGCGTGGAAGTCCTCAAGGCGCCCGTCCATGGAGCGGCCCACCCAATGCTCCGATTCGAGGCTGAGCACGCGGTCGATGACGACGTCCTGACCCGTCTCCTCATAGACCTCCCGCAGCACGGCATCCGACGGCGACTCGCCCACGTGGACCCCGCCGCCTGGCAGTGACCACGTGCCGGGCGCGGGCGTCGCCGTCGAGTTGACGGTGCCGAGGATGCCGCGTTCGGAGATGACCAGGGCGTAGGCCCCGATGCGCTGGTACCTGGCCGGTGTCTCCGACGATGTGACGTAGACGGTGTGGCGCTCCGGAGGGCGCGAATCGGCCTCATGAACCTCGCGCACCAGCCAGGTGAAGACGATCTCCCCGTCCAGCATCGACGCGGCCAGCGGCCGAAGCGGCACGTAGCCGTGGTCGAACATGGTGACCCGGGGGTGCGCGCCGTGTTCCACCTCGAAGCTGGCGACAGGTGCCCTCAAGGGGCTGGTGACACCGATGACGCGCATTGGCCCAGTCTAGTCGGGGCCGTTTTCGGGGAGGGCCGGACGACGCCTCGGCGGCAACGTTTCGGCCTCAGCCAGCACTGACGCTTGTCAGAGCACCCCCGCCTACGCTGAAATGGGGTTATTGTTTGGCTGACTTCAACTCCGGGCCGTCCGGAGCACGGGGTCTGCTGGAGGGTTTCCATGGAATATCGCTCTGACGCTGACATCAGCGGTTCACGCGTACGTCGCCGCGGCGGCGGCGGAGGCATGGGTGGCGGAAGGCGCGGCGGTCCCATCGCGGTCGGCGGAGGCATCGGTGGCGTCATCATCCTCGTGCTCATGCTCCTCTTCGGGGGCGGCGGGGGCCTCGGCGACCTCTTCGGCGCCCCGCAACAGGGCCAGCCCCAGCAACAACAGCAGCAGGGTGGGGAACTCAACTGCGAAACTGCGGCCGACATCGAACAGAACCGCGACTGCCGCTTCGCCGCCTACGACGTCGCGCTCGAGAACTACTGGAGTTCAGCCTTCACCGAGGGCTTCCAGCCGGTCTCCGCGTTGAACCTCTTCACCGGCCAGATCTCCACCGCCTGCGGCACCGGCTCCTCCGAGATGGGCCCGTTCTACTGCCCCGGTGACCAGGGCATCTACGTCGACGACGTGTTCATGGGGCGCCTGCTGGAGCAGCTGGGCACCACTCGCAGCGACGCCGCCGAGCTCTACATCATCGGCCACGAGTACGGCCACCACATCTCGTACCTGACCGGAGACATGCAGAAGGCGCGCTCCGGCGGCAACGACACCGGCCCGCGCTCCGGGGCCGTGCGCCTCGAACTGCAGGCTGACTGCTACGCCGGCGTGTTCTTCAAGAACACCATGGAGGATCCGCAGTCGCCCATCGAATCCGTGACCCAGGACGACCTCAACCGCATCGTCGACGCCGCGCGCGCCGTCGGTGACGACCACATCCAGCAGCAGCAGGGCGGCCGCGTGGTGCCCGAGAGCTGGACGCACGGCTCGTCGAAGATGCGCCAGTACTGGGTGGCCAAGGGCTTCCAGAGCGGTGACCCGAACACCTGCGACACCTTCAACACCAACGACCTCGGCGAGTAACCACCCGACCTGAGAAGGCGGCGGCCCGGCATCCAGCCGGGCCGCC
>DURG01000345.1 GCA_012837465.1 Propionibacterium sp.
ACCACGTGGTCGCCAACTCGTACGAGGCCGCGGTCACCGAGGTGCAGCTCGGCGACCGCACCTGGCAGGCCCGGTCCCAAGACTGGGCGACGGCCAGCGCGTCCGGGGATCCGTTGACCGTCTTCGTCAGCATCGGCCCTTAGCCAGCTGGAGCACCGCAGCGCGCTGAGGAGTGCGTGCGTGGTCAGTGGCCGGCGCATGGCAACCTCCACACCCCATCGTGGCCGACTCACCATTCGCGGGGAAAACTATGTGAGGTACGGCCCCCTCGTTCGCAGGGACTACGTGGAGTGTCGTCGATGGGTTGACTTGTCAAGGCGATCGTATGAAGGTGATCTATGCAAGACAAAAGTATCTCTATTGCCTTTTGTTCGGCTTTGTTGCGCTCGGCGCGGCTGTCCCAATGCTGATATTCACGGCGGCTGTCGCTGTCGAGGAACCGACGAGCGAGTCGAAGATGTTCCCCCTGAACAGCAACGGCCAGTCATACGGCTCGGAACTGGACGCAGCCACATTCGAGGAACGCCCCGATCTGATTGCTGCCATCGCTACCAACGGCCGTTCTGGGTTTGTTGGCCAGAAGGAGTTGGACATGGCCTCCATGAGGGAGTTGACCTCTCCCGTGGAGATTCCTGTCTATGACCTGGGTGGGGAAGTCATCGGCGCATTCGAGATCAGTGTTCCGTCCGATGAGGGTGCGGACATGAAGCAGGGCTCGTAGCGCTCCAGTTCGCTAGGGAGTCAACAGGCTGCGAAGCCTCCTGGCCGCCCCTGATCAGTCCCGCCACGTGCGCCACAGGTGGGCGTACTGCCCATCGAGGGCCATGAGTTCGTCGTGCGACCCCAACTCGACGATCCGGCCGCCCTCGACCACCGCGATCCGGTCCGCGTCGTGCGCCGTGTGCAGTCGGTGCGCAATCGCGATGACCGCGCGCCCGTCCAGCAGCGCCGACATCGAGCCCTCCAGATGGCGGGCCGACGACGGGTCGATCAACGAGGTCGCCTCGTCGAGCACCAGCGTGTGCGGGTCCGCGACGATGAGCCGGGCCAATGCCACCTGCTGAGCCTGGGCGGGCGTCAGGTTCGTCTTGCCGTGGCCCAGCGGAGCATGGATCCCGCCGGGCAGCTTGGAGACCCAGGCCCACGCGTCGACCGCGCGCAGCGCCTGTTCCACCTCCGCGTCCGACGCAGTGGCCTCACGGGCGAGGACCACGTTGTCGCGAACGCTGCCGACGAACACGTGCTGCTCCTGCGTCACCAGCGCCACCTCGGTACGAAGGCGGTCCAGCGGCAGGTCCATCACGTCCACCCCTCCGACGGTGACCTCGCCCTCGCGAGGCCGGTTGATGCCCGCGACGAGCCTGGCCAGCGTCGACTTGCCGGAACCCGACGGCCCCACGACGGCGAGCCGCTCTCCGGGGACGAGGTCCACGTCCACGCCGTGCAGGACGTCCACCTCCGGCCGGTAGCCGAACCTCAGCCGCGTGCCGTTGAGCTTGACGCCCTCGGGCACCGCCTCGCCGGGCGTGCGGTCGTCCTCCACCTGGGCCACACCGATGAGGCGGGCCGTGGAGACCAGCCCGAGTTGCAGGTGGTCGAGCACCGCGATGAGCCGGTCGAGCGGCCCGGACAGTTGCGAGACATAGAGCGCCGCCGTCGTGATCTGGCCGACGGTGACGTACCCCTCGGCGTAGCCCCAGGTGCCCAGCGCCACGATGCCTACCAGCGGGAGCTGGAACGAGACATCGACCATCCCGAACAGCAGGTTGCGCAGCGTCATCGTGTAGCGCTCCGCCTGCCCGGCCACCTCGGTGTCCTCGTTGAGCTGATCCATCCGCAGCTCCCCCAGGCCGAGGGCCTCGACGGTGCGGGCCCCCTCGACAGTCTCGGTCGTGGTCGTGTTGATCACCGAGTAGGAGCGCGATTCCGCGATGTAGCCGGCCGGCGCCCGGGAGAGGTAGTAGCGCCCGCCGAAGAACATGATGAGCGCCGTGACCAGCATGGGCAGGGTCAGCAGCCATGAGTTCAGCAGCATCGCGGCGAGGGTGGCCCCGATCATCACCACCGAGACGATGAGCGTGGGGATCGCCCAGCGCGCCGCCGTGGCCATCTTCGACACGTCTGAGGTGATGCGGGTCAGCAGGTCACCGGAGCCCGCCGACTCGACGTGGCCCAGCGGCAGCCGCAGGACGATCCGCACGACCTCCTCGCGAGCGGCGGCCAGCAGGTCGTAGCCCAGCACTGCCGACATGCGGCGTGCGGCGAAGGTCAGCAGGGCCTGCAGCACCACGACCCCGGCGACGATCAGCACCAGGGTGGTCAGGCCGTCCAGGGAGAGGTGCCCGCCGGTCACCCGGTCGATGAGGTCGCCCAGCAGGAAGGGTGCCACGAGCGCAGCGCCGGCGGCGGCGACGTTGGCGACGATCGCCCAGGACAGGAGGCCCTG
>DURG01000346.1 GCA_012837465.1 Propionibacterium sp.
AGGAGGCGTTCACCGGGCACGCGCTGGTCAAGGTCTTCGGCCGCCAGAAGGAGGTTGAGGCCGTCTTCGCCGAACGCAACGAGGAGCTGTACAAGGCCGGCTTCGGCGCGCAGTTCATCTCCGGCATCATCATGCCGTTGATGTTCTTCGTCGGGAACCTCAACTACGTCGTGATCGCGGTGCTCGGCGGGCTGCGCGTCGCGTCGGGCACCATGAACATCGGCGACGTGCAGGCGTTCATCCAATACTCGCGCCAGTTCACGCAGCCGCTGACGCAGGTGGCCTCGATGGCGAACCTGATGCAGTCGGGTGTCGCTTCGGCCGAGCGGGTCTTCGAGCTGCTCGACGCGGAGGAGATGACCGGGCTGGAGCTGGAGCCGCCTGCCGGCAGCGCGACGGTTGCCATCCCGGGGAAGAAGACGCGGGTTGAGCCGACCGCTCCCTCGCTGGTTGAGCCGACTGCCTCCGAGGAACGAGGAGCGCAGTCGCGTCGAAACCCGGCGAGGTGACCGACGACGGTGATTCAGGCCATGGGAACGCTTCAGCGGTTTCGACACGGTCGGGGTCCTCGTTCCTCGGACCCGACCGGCTCAACCAGCGAGAAGACTCGACCCTCGGACCCGACCGGCTCAACCAGCGAGACGGCACCCCGCCTCGAGTCCCGAGTGCCCGCGAGGAACGAGCGGGTGTATCGAGGGACGTCAAGGGCCGGATCGAGTTCGAGCATGTCGACTTCTCCTACTCCCCCGACACGGAGCTGATCCGCGACCTCAACCTCGTCGCCGAGCCCGGCCAGACCGTCGCCATCGTCGGCCCCACCGGCGCAGGCAAGACCACGCTGGTCAACCTCATCATGCGGTTCTACGACATCAACAGCGGCAAGATCACCATCGACGGCGTGGACATCGCCACGCTTCCTCGCGGCGAGGTGCGCGGCAACATCGGCATGGTGCTGCAGGACACCTGGCTGTTTGGCGGCACGATCTGGGACAACATCGCCTACGGCCGCCTCGGCGCCACGGACGAGGAGATCCTCGAGGCCGCCAAGGCCACGTTCGTCGACCGCTTCGTCCACTCGCTGCCCGACGGCTACGAGACGGTCATCGACGAGGAGGGCAGCAACGTGTCCGCGGGCGAGAAGCAGCTCATCACCATCGCGCGGGCCTTCCTGGCCGATCCGGCGCTGCTGATCCTCGACGAGGCCACCAGCTCGGTCGATACGCGCACCGAGCTGTTGCTCCAGCACGCCATGGCCGCGCTGCGCACGGGCCGCACGTCGTTCGTGATCGCGCACCGCCTGTCCACCATCCGCGACGCGGACCTCATCCTCGTCATGCAGGACGGCGCCATCGTCGAGAAGGGCAACCACGAGGAGCTCATCGCTGCGGAGGGCGCGTACTTCGACCTGTACCAGTCGCAGTTCGCCGCCGCCATCGAGTAGCCACCTCTGCGCCCACCTCGCCCCACATCTAGATTCGGGCTCGCCCCCGTGCCGAATCTGGATGCTGGCGGCTCAGGCCGATTGTTTAGTTTAAGTTTCAACGTATGCTGGGTGTATGACACTTGCCGCCGAGACACACATGGGCACGCTCGAGCTACGCGTGCGCGACCTGGGCACCATGCTCGCCTACTACACCGACGGCGTGGGCCTGGTGCCGCTCATGGATGCGCCCGGCGCGGTCACGCTGGGGCTAGGCCCGAAGCCGGTGGTGCGGCTGACAGAAGCCAAGGAGCTGCGGGCGGCGCCGCGGAGCGCGGCAGGCCTGTTCCACACCGCCGTCGTGTTCGACGACCTGCCGGATCTGGCGCGCACGCTGGTGTCGATGTACACCAAGTATCCCGAGACGTTCGCGGGCACGGGCGACCACCTGGTGTCGCAGGCGTTCTACTTCACTGACCCGGAGGGCAACGGGGTGGAGCTCTACCACGACCGGCCGCGCTCCGAGTGGCAGTGGCACGGCAACCAGGTGCAGATGGCCACGCTGTACATCGACCCCGAGCAGTTCATCCGCACGCACCTCACTGAGCAGCCGGCCTCGCAGGCAGGGTCGCTGGGGCACGTGCACCTCCAGGTGGGCGACATCGCCTCGGCGCAGCGGTTCTACGTCGATGCCCTGGGCTTCGACCAGACCTTCCTCATGGGCAGCCAAGCGCTGTTCGTCTCGGCCGGCGGCTACCACCACCACATGGCGATGAACGTGTGGAACTCTGCCGGCGCCGGGCCGCGCACCAGCACGTTGGGGATGGGCGTCGTCGACATCGTTGTGCCCTCCGTCGACGAGGTTGCGGCGGCGGACGAGCGGCTTCGCACCGCCGGATTCGCCACGACACACGATGGACGGACGCTGAGTGTGTTGGATCCCTGGCGCAACGAAATCCGGCTGGCGGCTGGATAGGCGTTCGTCCCTCGATACATTTCGTTCGTTCCTCACGAAACACTCGGGACCCGACATGACTGGCACCTCACGAAACACCCGGGACCCGACATGAATGGCACCTCACGAAACACTCGGGACTCGGCCCCTCGCTGGTTGAGCCGACTGCCTCCGAGGAACGAGGAGCGCAGTCGCGTCGAAACCCGGCGAGG
>DURG01000347.1 GCA_012837465.1 Propionibacterium sp.
CGGTGGCGCTGACCAACATGGTGCGGATGGCCCGCCGTGAGCAGGCGGCCACCGTCGACGTGCTCGACGCCGCCCGCCGCCTCGTGCCCCTCGACGTGCGCAACATCGACCGTCGCAACGCCGAGGGTCACCTCAAGGATTCGGCTGCCATGGCGCTGGCCGCGGGCGAGGCCTCCCTGCTGGCGGGCCGTCCGGATGCCTCGGCGCTGCTGGCCGCCACCCGCGGCCTGGCGGAGCGCTGCATGCTGGACCCCATCGGCGACATCGGCCTGGGCGAGATCCGCCTTCCTGAGTTCGAGACGCTCGGCACCACGCCGGACGAGGCGCCCGCCGTGCTGCGCGCCCGCTGCGAGGCAGGCCTCAACGAGCGCTACGGCACCCCGGATCGGAAGGCCCTGGACAGGCTCGACGATGAACTCACCGTGATCGGCAAGCTGGGCTTCGAGTCCTACTTCCTCACGGTGGGTGACGTCGTGGGCCTCATCCGAGGCATGGGGGTGCGCTGTGCCGCGCGGGGTTCCGGTGCAGGCAGCCTCGTCAACTACGCGCTGGGCGTCTCCGGCGTGGATCCCATGAGGTACGGCCTCATCATGGAGCGGTTCCTCTCCCCGCTGCGCGTGGCGCTGCCGGACATCGACCTCGACGTGGAATCAGCCCGCCGCACCGAGGTCTACGACCGGATCCTGGCCACCTTCGGCGAGCAGCGCGTCGCCTGCGTCGCCATGATCGAGACGTACCGGGTACGCCACGCGGTGCGCGACGTCGGCGCGGCGCTCAGCCTGCCGCCGGTGGAGATCGACGCCATGGCCAAGGCCTTCCCACACATCCGCGCCCGCGACGCCCGCGCCGCCCTGCGGGATCTGCCGGAGTTGCGCGCCGCGGGGCTGGGGGAGGAGCGCCTCGATGTGCTGTTCTCGCTGGTCGAATCCCTCGACGGCCTGCCCCGCCACATCGCGCTGCACCCGTGCGGTGTGCTGCTCAGCGACTCGTCGCTGGGGCAGCGCACCCCGCTGGAACAGAGCTTCGGCGGCTACCCCATGAGCCAGTTCGACAAGGACGACGTGGAGGACCTGGGCTTCCTCAAGCTCGACGTGCTGGGCATCCGGATGCAGTCGGCCATGGCCCACGCGCTGGCGGAGATCGAGCGCACCGACGGCCCGGCGCCGGATATCGACGCGCTCGCCCCGTTCGACGACCCGGAGGTGTACGACATGATCGCGCACCGCCAGACGCTGGGCTGCTTCCAGATCGAGTCGCCCGGCCAGCGCGAACTCGTCGGCAAGTTCGGGCCCGAGAACTTCCACGACATCATCGTCGACATCTCGCTGTTCCGTCCCGGCCCCGTGAAGTCGGACATGGTGACCCCGTTCCTCGAGGCGCGCCAGGGCTGGGCGGAGCCGGAGTACCTCCACCCCAGCCTCGTCCCCGCGCTGGAATCCACCTGTGGGGTGGTGGTCTTCCATGAGCAGATCATCCAGATCATCTCCATCGTGACCGGCTGCTCGCTCGCCCAGGGCGACGAGGTGCGCCGCGCGCTGGGTGACAAGGAGGGGCAGGCGAAGGTCAAGGAGTGGTTCATCCCGAAGGCGGTGGCCAACGGGTACCCGGAGTCGCTGTGCGAGGAGATCTGGTTCATCCTCGAGTCGTTCGCCTCGTTCGGGTTCTGCAAGGCGCACGCGGCGGCGTTCGCGCTGCCCACGTACCAGTCGGCGTGGCTGAAGCGCCACCACCCGGCACACTTCCTGGCCGGCATCCTCACCCACGATCCGGGGATGTACCCGAAGCGGCTGCTGTTGGAGGAGGCGCGGCGCATGGGGATAGCCATCCTCGGCCTCGACGTGAACCGCAGCACGCAGGAGTACCGCGCCGAGCCCCTCCCCGTGGAGGCCGATGACGAGGAGGCCGAAGAGGCGGTGCGGCTCCCGGAGCACCTCGCGATGGGGGGCCCTTCGCGCGAACACCCGGGATCCGAGGATGGGTTGCCCCAAGTTGAGGGCTGGGGGATCCGGCTGTCGCTGGCGGACGTGAAGGGCATCTCGGAGGAGGAGATGCGGCAGGTCGTCGACGCGGCGCCCTACCAGTCGCTGACGGATTTCTGGGCCCGCGCCAACGTGTCGGAGCCCGTCGTCGAGCGGCTCATCCTGGCTGGCGCGTTCGATGCGCTCTACGGCATCGGCCGCCGCGCGCCGGTGCAACGCCGTACGCAGGTCACCCGGCGAGACCTGCTGCTCGCGTTGGCGGACCTGCACCGTGAGCGCCGGGCAGACAGTCGGGTGGGTGCGCTCCAGGGCGCGTTCAGCTTCGGTGCGGAGGAGGCGGAGGCCACCTCGGACGTCGTGCCCACGGGGCTGGTGGAGATGGACGACGAACAGCGGCTCAAGGCCGAACTCGAGATCCTCGGCCTCGACGCCAGCCACCACATCATGGAGCGCCACCTGCCGCTGTTGCGCGCCCTCGGCGCCACGAGTTCGCGCTTCCTGCTGCAGCGCCGCAACCGCGACGAGGTGCTCGTCGCGGGCGTGAAGGTCGCCACCCAGACCCCGCCCGTGCGCTCGGGCAGGAGGGTGATCTTCCTCACGCTCGACGACTCCACCGGCCCGGTGGACACCACCTTCTTCGAAGACGTGCAAGGGCCGTACGCGGCGACCGTGTTCTCGTCGTGGATGCTGCTGGTGCGTGGCCTCATCCGCCGCACCGGCCCCCGCGGCATCTCCATCCGCGCCACCGGGGCCTGGGATCTGGGCACCCTCGACGCGGCCTGGCGCAGCGCGCTCGACCAGGGAGCCACGGAGGCGGAGGCGATCGCCGCGGTGGTGGCCATCCTCGACGAGGTACCGGCGGGCTATTCGCTGGTGGGCGAGTGGAAGCCCACGCGGGTTGAGCCGACAGCCGGCGAGGAACGAGCGGCGCAGTCGCGTCGAAACCCCCCAGCAGACGAACCCGCCCCCATCCCTGCCGACGGCGAGGAGCCGCCGCCTGATCCCCAGAACCACACCCGTGCCGGCGGCATGGGCAGGCGGCGAGTGCTGGTGCACGCCAGCGGCTTCAAGCAGTCGCCTTATTCAGACATCAAACCGGCTGGCACCGGCGCCGCGGACGCCCCGCGGAAGCTGTGGCACTCCAGCCCCGGCAGTTCAGGAAGGTGAGTGGCATGCGCACGATCATGCACGTGGACATGGATGCGTTCTACGCGTCGGTGGAGATGGCGCGCCACCCCGAGTTGCGCGACGTGCCCATGTTCGTGGGCGGCTCCACTCGCGGGGTGGTGCTGTCGGCCAACTACCCGGCCCGCAGCTACGGGATCACCTCGGGCATGCCGTCGAGCCGCGCCCGCCGGCTGTGTCCGCAGGTGGCCGTCGTCCACCCGGACCACGAGCTCTACGGGGAGGTGTCGGCCGGCATCGGGGAGATCTTCGACACGCTGACCGACAGGGTGGAGATGGCCTCCATCGACGAGGCGTTCATCGACCTCACCACCGCGCTGCGCCGCCTCGGTGACGACCCGGTGATGGTCGGCGAGATGCTGCGCGCCCAGGTGATGGACGAACAAGGGGTGGCATGCTCCGTCGGGATCGGGCCCAGCAAATTCATCGCGAAGCTGGCCTCGAAGCAGGCCAAGCCAGATGGGCTGTGCGAGGTGCGGGCGGAGGACGTGATCGCCTTCCTGCACCCGCTGCCCGTCGATGCCATCTGGGGTGTGGGGGAGGTGACGGCCGGCAAGTTGCGCAAGCTGGGCCTGGAGACGGTGCGGGAGTTGGCGAACACACCGCGTGCCACGCTGCAACGGGCAATGGGCGACAACATGGGTGCCATGCTGTTCGACCTGGCCTGGGGGCGCGATGACCGCTCGGTGCTGGCCCGCCAGCCAGCCGAGCACAGCGTCGGCTCGCAGGAGACGTTCGGCCGTGACACCGACGACGGGGAGATCGTGGCGACGGAGATCCTCCGGATGGCGGAACGCACCGCCTCCCGGATGAGGGCTCAGGAGATGGTGGGCCGCACGGTGACGCTGTCGATCCGGTTCGCCGACTTCACCACGATCACGCGTACCGGCACCCTCAAGGCGTTCACGGACCGCACCAACGACATCTACGCCGAGGCCATGCGGTTGTACGGGAAGCTGCACCTGCAGCGCGCCCGCATCCGCAGGGTGGGGGTGCGGATGGAGAAGTTGGTGCCGAAGGCCACCACGTACGAGCAGCCCGCGCTCGACGAGCCCGCGCACGGGTGGAGCGAGGCCGAGGAGGCGATCGATCGTGCGGTGCTACGGTTCGGCCCCAAGGCGGTGCAGCGTGCCCGCCTCACGAGTCGCCCGGTGCTGCACGCTTCGTGATCGCTGCTGTCGGCCGAGGGTGGGGCGCCGTCGGCAACAGATGGTCGGTGAGCGAGGGCGTTGGACGTAAAGGTTGGGCGCTGCGCAAACGGCGAAACTCATCCGCCGCAAGATGAAGGAGTGGCCCCCGGACGCGACGGAAGCAGGCGAAGCAACGGTGTCGGCGCGTAACCCAAGCACCACTCCCGAAGGTTCAAAGCAGGGGCTGATGGGGGCCCGACAGGGTTAGGGCGGGCGTTGTGGACCCCGATCCCCCAACCCCCTACGCACCTCACTCCAAGAGATCGGGATCCACATGGGCGGGGAGGGCCCCCATCAGACCCTGCGGAAGCAGGCTGGTGTAAAGCCCAAAGGCAAGCTGCGGGGGCCCCTTCGATACGTTCGCTCGTACCTCGCGAACACTCAGGACAGCGCCTTCGACGTGTCACGGTCCTCGCAAGCTCGGACGCGACACGCTCAGGGACC
>DURG01000348.1 GCA_012837465.1 Propionibacterium sp.
CCACGCCGATGTCGCCAGCGGGTACGTCCGTGTACTCGCCCAGGTGGCGGTACAGCTCCGTCATGAAGGACTGACAGAAGCGCATGACCTCGGATTCGGACTTGCCGCGCGGGTCGAAGTCGGAGCCGCCCTTGCCGCCGCCGATGGGCAGGCCGGTCAGCGAGTTCTTGAAGATCTGTTCGAAGCCGAGGAACTTGATGACGCCGAGGTAGACGCTGGGATGGAACCGCAGGCCGCCCTTGTAGGGGCCGAGGGCCGAGTTGAACTCGACGCGGAAGCCGCGGTTGACCTGGGTGACGCCGTCGTCGCCCTGCCACGGCACGCGGAAGATGATCTGGCGCTCCGGCTCACAGATACGCTCCAGCATCTTGGACTCGAGGTACTCGGGGTGCCGCTTGACCACGGGCTCGAGCGACTCGAAGACCTCGCGCACGGCCTGGTGGAACTCCGCCTCACCGGGGTTGCGCGCCACGACGCTCTGGAAGACAGCTTCCAGCTTCGTATCCATTGGTTCTCCTTCGCCTGTCGGAACACTGGCCGGGACGATCCTAAGGGCATCCGGCCCCGCTCGGGCCATCGGGTCACCTGACGGTCACCCCCGCTGTGCAGGTCAGACCTGGTCGACGCTGGCCGCCAACTGGCCGCACGCTCCGTCGATTTCCTGGCCGCGGGTGTCGCGGAGGGTGACGGGCACGCCGCGTTTCTCGAGGGTCTCGATGAAGGCGCGCTCGTCGGCCTTGCGGGAAGCGGTCCACTTGGAGCCGGGCGTCGGATTGAGCGGGATGAGGTTGACGTGCACCCACCCCCAGTCGCCCCGCTTCTTCAGCACGCGAGCGAGGAGTTCGGCGCGTTCCACCTGATCGTTGATGTCGCGCATCATCGCGTACTCGATCGACACGCGCCGCTTCGTGGTCTCCGCGTATTCCCACGCCGCGTCGACGACCTCATCGACCTTCCAACGGTTGTTGATCGGCACGATCTCGTCGCGCAGTTCGTCATCCGGGGCGTGGAGTGAGACGGCCAGCGTGAGCGGCAGGCCCTCGTCGGTGAGCTTCTTGATCGCGGGCACGAGGCCCACGGTGGACACGGTGATGCCGCGGGCGCTCATGCCGAAGCCGTTCGGTCCCGGTTCGACGAAGGTGCGGATGGAGCCCATGACGGCCTTGTAGTTGGCCAGCGGCTCCCCCATGCCCATGAAGACGATGTTGTTCAGGCGCCCGGTGGCGCCGGGGACGAGGCCGGAGGCCAACTGTTGGTTGGCGGTGAGCACCTGCATGGTGATCTCGGCCTGTGAGAGGTTGCGCTTCAGGCCGCCCTGGCCGGTCGCGCAGAAGGGGCAGGCCATGCCACAGCCGGCCTGCGAGGAGATGCACAGCGTGGTGCGGTTCGGGTAGCGCATCAACACCGACTCGAGGAGGGAGCCGTCGTGCAGCTTCCACAACGTCTTGATGGTGGTGCCGTCGTCGGTGCTGCGATGCGTCACCTGGTCGAGCAGGTTGGGGAACAGCTGTTCCCCGAGGTCGCCGCGGATGGCGGCCGGGACGTCGGAGAAGTTGTCGACGTCATCCTCGAGGCGGTCGAAGACGTGGCGCGAGATCTGGTCGGCCCGAAACTTGGGAAGGCCGAGCTTCTGGGTGGCCTCGACCCGCTCTTCGATGGAGAGGTCGAACCAGTGTGTCGGCGGCTTCCCGCGACGGGGGGCTTCGAACACGAGGGGCAGGGTCTTGACGGTCATGTGGATGTCTCCGGGTGGGGTGCGCGAGGGCGTCAGGCGCCGAGGGCGAGGTGCAGGACCAGCCAGCCGACGGGCACTGCGACGAGCATGGAGTCGAGGCGGTCCATGATGCCGCCGTGCCCGGGCAGGAAGTTCGACATGTCCTTGAGGCCGGCGTCGCGCTTGATCAGCGATTCGACGAGGTCTCCGACGGTGCCGGCCATGGAGCCGAACATGCCCAGGATGAGCCCGGCCCACCATGGGGCGCCGAGCAGGTAGTGCGTCAGCAGTGCGCCGACGATGGCGGAGAACACGACGCCGCCGACGGTGCCCTCCCAGGTCTTGCTGGGGCTGATGGCCGGAGCCATCTTGTGCTTGCCGATGAGCACGCCCGTGGCGTAGGCCCCGGTGTCTGACGCGACGACCACGGCGATCACCGTGAGGACGCGCAGGTTGCCAGCGGAGGCTCCCATCAGGAGGGGCAGAAAGACTCCGAGCAGTGGGATGTAGGCGATCAGCAACCCGCTGGCGGCCACGTCGCGGATGAATCCCTCGGCGCCGCGGAAAAGGCGGCCGACGAGGGAGGCGATGATCATGGCACCGAGGCAGATCACCACGAAGGTGGTGGGATCCATCCCCAGGTCCCGCACGGAGACCAGGTAGCCGCCCAGCACGCTGATGACGGTGCCGATCGCGATGGGCAGCCAGACAGCCTGCATGCCCTTGCGCAGGAGCGCTCGGTGGACCTCGACGACGCCGAGCCCGAGCGCGGCTGCCGCGAAGGCGATGAACAGCCAGGGCAGCCAGACCAACCCGATGATGACGACGGCGAACAGGGCCAAGCCGACGCCGACGGCGGCCGGGAGGTCCCGGCCTGCCCTCGACGTCTTCTTCTTGGGTTCGGCCTCGCTCGTCATCAGACCTCGAGCAGCTCTGCTTCCTTGTTCTTGAGGATCTCGTCGATGCTCTCCACGAACTTCTTCGTGGTGGCGTCGAGCGCCTTCTCGGCGCGGTTCAGGTCGTCCTCACCGATCTCGCCGTCCTTCTCGAGCTTCTTCAGGGAGTCGTTGGCGTGGCGGCGGATGTTGCGGACCGCGATGCGGGCCTCTTCAGCCTTGTGCTTGGCCAGCTTGGTGTACTCCTTGCGGCGCTCCTCGGTGAGGTGCGGCATGATGACGCGCACGGCGTTGCCGTCGTTGCTGGGGTTGACGCCCAGGTCCGCCTCACGGATGGCCTTCTCGATGGCGCCGAGCGCGCTGCGGTCGAACGGCGAGATCAGCAGCGAACGCGGATCGGGGGACGTGAACGACGCCAGCTGCTGCAGCGGGGTGGGGGCGCCGTAGTAATCGGCCAGCAGCTTGTCGAACATGGCCGGGTGGGCGCGGCCCGTCCGGATGGTCGACAGGTCCTCGCGGGCGAAGTCAACCGCCTGCTGCATCTTCGTTGAGGCCTCTTGCTGGATCTCGGCGATCATGTGGGTGCTCCTTCTGGTGGATGGTCGGTCGGTCAGCGCGACACCAGGGTGCCGATGGGCTCCCCGGCGACGGCGCGGGCAATGTTGTCCTTGGTCGACAGGTTGAAGAACACCATGTCGAGCTTGTTGTCGCGGGCCAACGAGATGGCGGTGGCGTCAGCGACCTTGAGGTTCTTCTGCAGGAACTCGTCGTAGGTGAGGTTGTCGTACTTCACTGCGTCCGGGTTGGTCTTCGGATCCGAGTCGTACACGCCGTCGACGCCCTGCTTGCCCATGAGCAGCACCTCGGCGCCGATCTCGAGCGCGCGCTGGGCGGCGACGGTGTCGGTGGAGAAGTACGGCATGCCGGAACCGGCCCCGAAGATCACGAGACGGCCCTTCTCGAGGTGGCGCTCCGCGCGGCGCGGGATGTAGGGCTCGGCGACCTGGGCCATGTTGATGGCTGACTGGACGCGGGTCTCGATGCCTGCCTTCTCGCAGAAGTCCTGCAGGGCGATGGAGTTCATGACGGTGCCGAGCATGCCCATGTAGTCGGCGCGGTCACGCGCCATGCCGTTCTGCGACAGCTCCGCGCCCCGGAAGTAGTTCCCGCCACCGACGACGACGGCGACCTCCGTGCCGGAGCGCACCACGTCGGCGATCTCGCGGGCGATGTCTGCCACCACGATCGGATCGACACCGAGCTTGCCGCCGCCGAACACCTCTCCGGACAGCTTCAGCAACACTCGCTTATATCCCACTTCGAACTCCTGGTGGTTGGGGGTGAACATGCGACGTGCGCCGCGACCACACGGGTC
>DURG01000349.1 GCA_012837465.1 Propionibacterium sp.
CGCCGCCGTCGGCCTCGCCGCGGAGGAGTACCGCAACGAGATGGCCGTCCACACCGGCCACACGGGCATGAGCGAGATCGACGTCACCTCCGACGACGTGGATTCCCTCTACGAACACGGCGTGCTCACCACCGACGCAGCCAAGGACCTGGTCACGCACTCCGGCGTCGTGGTCAACGCGCCCGGGTCGTCGGCCCTCGCCCGCAAGCTGCCCGACGGCAACCTGCGTCTCATCAAGCACGACCGCGAGGTCTTCGGGCTGCGCGGCCGCTCCGCCGAGCAGCGGGTCGCCCTCGAACTGCTGATGGACGACTCCATCGGCATCGTGTCGATGGGCGGTCGTGCGGGCACCGGCAAGTCTGCGCTCGCCCTGTGCGCGGGCCTCGACGCCGTGCTGGAGCAGCGCAAGTACAACAAGGTGATGATCTTCCGCCCCCTGTACCCCGTAGGTGGCCAGGAACTCGGCTACCTGCCGGGCACGGCCGACGAGAAGATGCAGCCCTGGGGCCAGGCGGTGTTCGACACCCTCTCGGCGGTGACCAACAAGTACGTGATCGACGAGTTGCTCGAGCAGGACATGATCGAGGTGCTCCCGCTGACCCACATCCGCGGCCGTTCGCTGCACGACGCGTTCGTCATCGTCGACGAGGCCCAGTCGCTGGAGCGCAACGTGCTGCTCACGGTGCTCAGCCGGGTCGGCCAGAACTCGCGGGTGGTGCTCACCCACGACGTCGGCCAGCGCGACAACCTGCGGGTGGGCCGCCACGACGGCATCGTCGCGGTGATCGAGAAGCTGAAGGGCAACCCGCTGTTCGCCCACGTGACCCTGACGCGCTCCGAGCGCTCACAGATCGCGGCACTGGTCACCGACCTGCTCGAAGTCGAGTGAGTGGCCCCTAAGCCTGAATCCACCGTCAGCGGCGGCCATGTATCGGGTCTCCCCTGCTTGCACGCACCGGTGGATCAAGGCTGAGCGTCGCGCCCCCACGACGTCCGGGCTCCTTCGTCGCCGGGGGACGCTCGGGGACCACTACTCGTTGCGGATGGCTGCCAGCGGGCTGAGCTTCATCGCGCGCTGCGCCGGCACCATGCCGGCCAGCGTCCCGATGAGGGTGGCGAACAGCACGGAGCCCACCACCAGCCACAGCGGGATCACCGAGAGCTTGGCCTCACCGGCGAACTCCCCCATCGCGGCGCCCAGCGTGTTGTTGAGGATGAACGACACCAGGAGCGAGAGCAGCAGGCCCACCAGCCCGCCGAGGAAGCCGATGGTCGCCGACTCGATCAGGAACATCTTGCGGATGTCACCCAGCGAGGCACCCATCACCTTCATGATGCCGATCTCCTTGGTGCGCTCGTAGACGCTCATCATCATGGTGTTCGCGATGCCGATGGCCGCGACCAGCAGCGAGATCGCGCCGATGCCGCCGAAGACGGCCTGGACCATGACGGCCTGACCCTGCGCCTGACGGATCCACTCCACCTCAGCCGAGGCACCGATCTGCTGTTCGCGCAGGGTGTTGAGCATCTGCTCGGCTGCCTCCGGGTCCTTGGTGAGCACCCGGAACTCGCCGTAGATGAACTCCTTGCCCATCGGCTTGCCGTCGGCGGTGGCGGGCTGGTTGGGCAGCGCCTTGCCGGGCATCGCCTTCTTCATCCACTTGATGAGGCCGTCAAGGTCCGCCCACACCATGCCGGAGTAGGGGCCCCACATGTTCTCCTCACCCTGCTTCTGCAGTTGACCGGTGACGGGGAGGATGTGGCGCTTGGGTGGCGTCGCGGGCGCCGACGGGTCCTCGCCCCCGCCCTCGATGGGCACCGGTCCGTAGTCACCCCACGTGGTGAGGGTGCCGAAGAGTGTCTGGGCCCGGAAATCGGTCTCCAGCGGCATGCCCGTGGCCTGATCCCAGAACTGCTGGTCCACCATGTCGCCGAGCAGCACCTCGAAGGTGCCGGGCTGCGGCAGTTCGCCCCACGCGAGGTCGAGGTCCATCTCCGGGAAGGCCTCGGCCGGCAGCCCCGTGATGCTCGTGAAATATTGGGCACCGCCGACGCTGAGCTCCATCTCGGCGTTGTAGACCGGCCAGACGGCCTGGGCCCCGGGCACGGCCTCGAGATACGCCTTCATGGCGTCGTTCATCTTGGTGGGCACCCCGGTCTGGCCCATCTCGGCCGACGGGGGGCTGTAGACGGAGACCTGCCGCAGGTTGATGTTCTGGAACTGCTGGGTGAACCCCGACGACAGTCCGACGCCGAGGGAGACCATGACGATGACAGCGGTGGTGCCGATGAGCACGCCGAGCACCGTCAGGGACGTGCGGAACGCCCTCTGGCGAAGGCTCGCGAAGCTCGTCGCGAGGAGATCGGACCAACGCATGCCGGGGCTCAGTTGGCGTCGGGGCTGATGAGCGGGTCGCCGAGCGCTTCGAGCGACTCGAGGTCCTCGGCCTCCCGGCGCCTGCGGCGACGGCCGCGCACCACCAGGGCGATGACCAGGAACAGCGCGAGGAGGCCGGCGCCGATCAGCACTGGGATCCAGGGGAACGGTGCCTGCTCCTCCATGGGCTCCTCCCACATGCCGGGCTCCTCCATGGGCATGGGCTCCATGACGGCGACCTCGACGGTCTTGTCCATGGTGGTGACCTTGCCGTCGACGTCCTCGTAGGACACGGTGATGGCCACCGGCCCGGCGGCCTCCTCCTGGGCCATGACGGTCATGTCCACGGCGCCGGAGGTGCCGGGCTCGATGGTGCCGATGAACACCTCGGGCGCGGTGACGGGCTGGCCCTCCTTGACGGTGGCCTTGGCGTTGTAGAGCTTCGTCTTGCCCTGGTTGAAGATGTTGAACGTCAGGGATGCCTCCTGCCCCACGGTCAACTGTGGGGGCGAGAGCTGCGGCACCGACGCGTCGGCGCGGATGTTCTGCTTGACCTGGATGGCCACCGACTCCTGCGCGGAGTAGGGGTTGGCCGCGGCGTCCTCGTACTCGATGCCGATCATCAACTGGTACGGGCGCTCCTCGAGCGAGGGCAGCGAGTAGAAGTTCATGGTGCCGG
The DNA here is from genome assembly GCA_012837465.1 of Propionibacterium sp. GTDB lineage: Bacteria > Actinomycetota > Actinomycetes > Propionibacteriales > Propionibacteriaceae > Arachnia. The sequence continues at coordinate 3,057 of DURG01000349.1, forward strand.
TCTCGATCTGGTCCGCGCCGATGCGGCGGATGAAGATCGACGACGAACCGTTGGCCGGCAGGAACGCGGCATCCGCCGACGCGAGGGTGACCTTCATGTTCTGCACCCGGGTGCGGGTGGAGGTGTTGTGCAGCGTGAACGTGACCTGGAACTCCTCGCCGGCCTGCACCACCTCGGGGTTGGTCGTGAACCCGGACAGGATCACCCGCGGCGTCGACACCCCGGGCACGGCCCCTCCGCCCCCACCGCCGGGATCGACGATGATGCCACCACCACCGCCGCCTCCGCCGCCACCTGCGCCCCCACCGTCGGCGGAGCCACCGTTGCCGAGCACCTCGGAGTCCATGGGATCGCCGGCGGCGCTGCTGAGCGGGATGAGGGTGAGGGTGAAGACCGTCATGAGCACAAGGAGCAGGCGGTGGATCATCTTCATGGCGCGACCTTCTGGTTGGCGACGGCAGGCGCCGTCTGGGCGTGTTCCGTCTGGGTGATGTCGGTGATGCGGCCATCGCCGATGCTGACGATGGTGTCGGCGAACGAGGCGAGGTGGCGGTCGTGGGTGACCATGATCCACGTCTGCTGGAACCGGCGGATGACGGCGCGGAAGAGGTTGAGGGTCTCCTCGGACGTGCGGGAGTCCAGGTTGCCGGTGGGCTCGTCGGCGAAGACGAGGGTGGGCTGCACGGCGAGGGCGCGGGCGATGCCGACGCGCTGCTGCTGGCCGCCCGAGAGTTGGCCGGGCTTGTGGTTCATGTGCTTGGCGAGGCCGAGTTGGGTCAGGACGGCGCGGGCGCGGGCCTGGCGGGAGCGCTTCGGGATGCCGCGGAAACTCAGCGGCAGCGCCACGTTGTCGAGGGCGGTCAGCTGCGGCAGCAGGTTGAACGACTGGAAGATGAACCCCACCTGCTCGCGGCGGTAGGTGACCAGCTGGGACTGGTTGAACCGGTGCAGCGGCTGGCTGGCCACGAAGACCTCGCCCGCCGTCGGCTTCTCGAGGCCGCCGAGCATGTTGAGCAGCGTGGACTTGCCGGAGCCGGAGGTGCCGACGACGGCGGTGAAGCTGCCGCGGGGAATGGTGAGGTTGACGCGGTTGAGGGCGACCACGCGGGAGTCACCGACGCGGAAGATCTTGCTGAGGTCCCGCGTCTGCACGAGGGGCTGGCCGACCTCGGGGAGCGGGGGCCGCTTCGGGCTGGGGGGCATGGGCACCTCCTCGTGTCTCGGGCAGCATCCGGGCGGTGCTTGAGAGAAAGATAGCCCTCATCCCACCCGAACAGGGGGAAGTGACCAGCCGAAACGGCCGCTCTGTCCGCAGGTAGGGCAAAGTTCAGACCTGGGTAGTACTGCGGCCATGGGAACAATGTCAGAGACACTCGATACCTCGATGGTTGGCTGAGGCTGAAACGCGCACCCGACACGCGCTCAGGGTGACGGGAACCCCTCTCGCGGTTTATCGTGACAGCGGCGGTCCAACACCGCCGTTGTGGGAGGAAGCGCATGCGGCACACGGAGCAGTTGAAGGATCTCGAGTTCTCGTCCAGCAAGGTCAAGGTGGCCGACTGGGACCTCCGGATCCCGATAGCCCCGAAATCCGGTCCCTTCTGCCAACTCGAAGTGGACACCTCCGTCGGTTCTTTTCCCGGCGTCTTCGCGTGGATGGTCACCGACAAGGTGATCTACGTGGGCCACACCGATGACCTGTCGCTCGTCGTGCACGGCCGCGGCGACTTCACGTCGGTCACGGCCTCGACCACCGACACCGGGCCCGCGAAGGTCAACAACCTGATGAACGCGGCGTTCAAGTCGGAGCACAAGATCTCGTTCTGGTGGCGCCAGGAGCTGTCGGTCGACGACGCGGCCCAGGCCGCCGGGGAGCTCGTCGCAGAGTTTGACCCCATGGGCAACCAGCTCACCCGCCGCAAGGCCCCCGTCGCCCCCGTGGAGGAGGCCCCCGCGGCAAAGGCCACTGCCCCGAAGGCACAGGCCGCCAAGGCCAAGCCCGTCCGCGGCACGCGATACGACCCCGAACGCGTCGTGCCGAAGAACCTGGTGTGCCCGTCGTGCTTCATCCAGGTGCCGCTCACCACTGGTTGGTGCGACGACTGCGAGATCAAGGTCGGCTGAATCCCTCGTTGAGGGGTTGTGAACCGAGTACGGTTCACAAGTCCTCAGCCAGTGAGGGTTAGATGGACCCATGAGTCCTTCCCGCGTGGTGTGTCTGGGCCTGGCCGTGCTCGACGTCGTCCAGCGCGTCCAATCGCCGCCGGAGTGGGGCACCAAGGGGGTCGCGGAATCGGTAGAGCTGGCCGCCGGCGGCCCCGCCACGAATGCCGCCATCGCGGCCGCGGCCCTCGGCTCCCGCGTCGTCCTCATCACTGCACTGGGCTCCTCGCCGCAGGCCTCCGTCGTGCGCGCGGAGTGCGAAAGCCTCGGCCTCGAGGTCCTCGACCTCTCCACTGACGATTGGGAGCTGCCAGTGGCGTCCTGCATCGTCGACGCCGACGGCGAGCGGACCGTCGTCTCGACGGGTGCGCTGACCACCACCCACGCCCTCGGCGAGGCCGGTTCCCGATTCATCGAGGGCCTCTCCCCCACGGACGTCCTGCTCCTCGACGGCCACCACCCCGCCGCGGCGGAGGAGGCCCTGTCCATCCGGCCCCCGGGCATGGTCGCCGTGCTGGACGCGGGCAGCGCCAAGCCGCATGCGGAACGGTGGCTGCCCGGCCTGGACGTCGTCGCGGGCTCGGCCGACTACGCGTCGGGGCTCGGCCTGAGCCACGACGAGGCCATCCGCCACATCCTCGATGGGGGCGCAGGGGCCGCGGTCATCACCGACGGGGCAGGTCCGGTGCGGTGGCGCACCTCCGCGGGCATCGAGGGCGAGGCCTCACCGCCGCAGGCCACCGTCGTCGACACCCTCGGCGCCGGCGACGCCTGGCACGGCGCCTTTGCCGCAGCCCTCGCCCAGGGCATTGAGTTTGGCCCCGCGGTCGAGGCCGCCTCGCGGGTCGCGTCGCTGCGGGTCTCGCACGTCGGTGCCCGGAGATGGCTGGCAAGCCTCGATCACGTGGGTTGGTCAGCGCGTTAGCCTAGGCACCACGACGAGGACGGGAGTGGACATGGAGATCCTCTACACCACGAACAACGAGTTCGGCGAGGCTGTCTTCGCGCGCCGCGACGAGGCGCACACCGTCAGCCGCATCCGCCGGGCCCTCAACAACGCCTCCACCTGGGGCGAGTTCCGCGACCTCATGGACCCGTTCGAGTACCAGTACCTCGTGGAGAAGAACCTCGGTCAGTCGCTCGACGAGGTGGCTCCCGACGAGCCGTTCAACGCCAACGCCATCCCCGGTGTCGCGGACCGCTACTACCCCACCTGGTTGCAGGCGCGGATGCTCGAGTGGTTCCCCAAGCGGCTGATCCTCAAGTACGACGGCGTGATCACCGCCTTGCGCGGTGACGCACTGGTGATCCCCGGCGACTACGCCGAGGAGGTCGCCGACGACCTGCGGGCAGAGGGCTACACGGTCGCGCGGACCGACCTGGCGTTCATCTGACCGCTAGGCCGGGTGTATCAAGAGGGTCTCCGCGCGTAGCGCCGGTCGGTTCAGTGCAACGAGGTGTCAGCCGGGCCGTGCGTCCACTCGTGGAAGCGGACCGTGAGGCCGGCGCGTGAGGGGGCGCAGGCATAGGGGCCGGCCTGGGCCTCTGCGTCCTCCGGGAACGGGGCCAGGCGCACCAGCCGCAGTTCGCCGCCGTCGAGGCCGGCGCGCACGGTGACCGCGTCTCCCGCACGTGACACGCGGATCCGCACCTTCTTGCCGATCCACTCGTCGACGGGGCCCGTGGACCAGTCGGAGACGGGGTTCGTCACCACGGCACCGAGCATCGCGTGGCCGTCGGACTGCTCGACGCCCGACTTGATCCACAGCTCCGGCCCCGCAGTGGTGAAGATGCCCGCCTGGTCGAACTGTTCCGAGTAGTCGCAGGTGAACACGACCTCCATGGCGGAGCCGAGCGGCAACGGCGCGACGAGGCCGTGGGCGTCGTACCGTTCGAAGCCGTAGGACGTGATGCGCCACGCGTCGGACTTCTCGACGCAGGTCACCACCAGGTCGTCGCCCTCTTCCCGCACCTCCGCGGGAGGGGTCGTCCACGTGCCGTCGGTCCAGTTGAGTCGCTTGAGTTCCATGCCGCCATGCTAGGCCCGGACGGTCAGAGCCTGGATGCGGGCCGCGCGGACAGCAGCTCAGACGCGGGTCCAGAGCGGGGTCTTCAGGTCGTTGTAGTCATCGACGGGGTCGAAGCACACGGTGCCGCGGCAGACGTAGGCGAAGCCGTCGGTCCGCTGCTCGAAGTGGGAGCCCCAACCCTCGGCACCCTCCGATGCAGTCACCACGTAGGAACCGGCCGGCGCAAGGCGCCACGAGGCGCGGGTGAGCTCACCGAACGGATCGTCGGACACCACCACCGCGACGCCCGGTTTCAGCCCGCGCCGGGCCTCGTCGGAGATCAGCAG